>JAHHRF010000037.1 GCA_020025955.1 Sutterella sp. | reverse complement strand
GCTTGGGCGTTGAGTGCCGCCTCATCAATCGCAATGCCTGCGTTTTCCATGGCAAAAAGCACGTTAGCCACAGGACGCTCTACCGTTTCGTAGAGGGACAAGAGCGCGGGCTCCAACCCCAAACGACGGCGAAGCACCGCGTGCAGCGCACGGATCACGACGACCTCATCGGCTAAACGCTCGAAGGGCTCCGTCGGGGTCTCGGGCTTCGCACTCTTTTTGGAGTCCAACCCAATCCCATAGAAGCGCTCAGGCAACGCACGCCCTAAATTCACACGCGCCATGGCGCTTAACGTATGCGTGGCGTGGGCCTCCGTGACGTAGTGCATGAGGGTGACATCATCAATGACGCCCCCCACTGTGAGCCCTAAATGGGCTAAGACGTGGCGCGCACTCTTGGCGTCCGCAAAGACTTTGGGGGTGTCGCTCGCTAACCAGGCCCCTAAAACTTTAAGGGACGCCACCCCGACCTGGGCCACGTCAACCACCCAAACCGTGTTGGGATTGAGTGCAACGGCCAACCAGAGCACCTCAGGATGGCGGGCGCTTCCCGTGTAGGCCAATTGCAAGGCATCGGGACGCGTGCGACCGGGCGCGTTCAGCATCTCTGCCATCGCCTCTAACCCCTCCACCGTGTCCACAAGCGTGTAGGCAACCGCTTCTGGCGCTTCGTCCACCAACCCTTCAAAGTGACCCGTTTCAGGAACGGGTGCGGCAGGGGTCGGGGCGGGCGCGGGCTCATCAAACCCAAACAAATCCAACTGACCCTGAGGGGCGGTTTGGGCAGGGGCGGGCTGAGGCGCGGGCACAAGGCTCGGAGCACTCATCATCGGGCGCGGACGGCGGGGGGCTTCCCCAGCGAGCCCCTTGGGGGCCCCACGCTGAACCGACGTGGGGCTCATTTCCCAACGGGCACAGAACGCGCGCACGGCGTCGGCGTCCGCAGGATTTAAGACGAGCTTCTCGGGCGCGTTCACGTCGTCCGGCAGCTCGCAATCGGTTTTAATCGTCACCAATGCTTTGGCGTCTTCCAAGAACGGGAGCCCTGCACGGAGGTATTCGCCAATTTTCCCCTTCATGGTGGGGGCTTGGGCTTTAATCCCTTCTAAGTCCCCAAACTCATGAATCCACTTGGCGGCGGTTTTGGGACCGCACTTTTCAATCCCCGGGACGTTATCGACTTTGTCGCCCATGAGAGCCAAGTAGTCAATGATGCGCTCAGGCGGCACGCCATACTTTTCTTTGACCCCTTCTGGATCGTAGGCTTTGTTATTCATCGTGTTTAAGAGCGTGACGCGGTCGTTCACTAACTGCGCCATGTCTTTGTCACCGGTGGCTAAGACCACGTCCATGCCGGCCGCTTCGCCCAAACGCGCCAAGGTGCCCATCACGTCATCGGCTTCAACGCCTTCTACGCGAAGCAAGGGCCAGCCCAAGTTCGGAAGCAACGCCTGCAAGGGTTCAATCTGCACGCGCAATTCATCGGGCATCGGCGGGCGATTCGCCTTGTAATCGGGAAAGAGCGTATGGCGGAAGTTTTTCCCCGGCGCATCAAACACAATCGCGGCATAGTCCGCTTGCGTCTCGGCATAGACCTTCCCCAACATCGTGACAAAGCCACGCATAGCGCCCGTGGGCTCCCCCTTGGAGGTGGTCAAAGGCGGAAGGGCATGAAACGCACGAAAGAGATAGTTCGAGCCGTCGATTAACAAAAGCTTGGGCATAGCAACACGGGAAGAGGAAAAGAAAAACGATCGTCCACCCCGCCCGAGAGGAATCATCCTGACGACGGGGGGTGTATTGTCCTAAAGAATACCAGCCCTAGGGCGCAAACGCAGAAAACCCCCTCTAATCTTGCTATAGTTGGAGTTACCTTAGACAAGCGGGCTTGGGCTCTGCCCCACCCCAAGAGGCGCCCCTCAAGCGGCGGCTAAATCTTGTCACACCTTTCTTTTCTTAACGCGATTGATTCCCGAAGGGCGCCGTCGCATACTGAAATGAGACCCATCGGGGGACCCAGTGTCCCCTGTCGCGCTTTGGCCTTTCTTTTAATTCAAGGACCGTTTATGTTGACCCGTTCGCTTCGTACGCTTTTTGTGAGTGGCTCAGCCCTCTTGATCGCGGGATCTGCCTTCGCAGCACCCACGCCTCAGAAAGAACCTGCCCCGGATATGGGCTTGGTGCCCACGGCCGCCGAAATGGAACAGGCTCGCCTCAACCGTGAAGCGGGCAAGTCCCTCAAGGATCCGCGCAAAACCCAGATTGAAGAAGTGCGTGACAGTGAATCGCGCGTCAAGGGCTATGTGGTGGATCCCGCCCTCACGCACATTAAGTATTCGATGGACTACGTGGGCGAAAAACCCACCAATGACATCAATAAGGGGACGCTCTCGACCCCGAAATTCTTGAAGGTGACCTGGTAAGTCCCAACGTATCTCCCCTTTAACCCCTTATTCTGTTTTCGATGCCTCGCACCGCTTTTGAGTTAGTTCGCCACTGGATGACGTGGGGAACGCAAACCCTTCGTCGTTATCCGTCCGATTTATTAGTCATTGCCGTTTTTGGCGGGGCGACGAGTTCGCTTTTGCTTCTGCTCCCTTGGGTGGGGGAACCCTTGGCGGTGCTGTGGGGAACGATCTGCGACGTGGTGCTCTTATTGGGGATTCGTGATGCGGGAAGCGGCCACCGTCCGAGCTTAAAACTCTTTCGCGTCATTTTCCGTGATTTGCCCCTGCGCGGTGACTTGATCACCTTGGGGGCCGTTTGTGCGTTTTTGCGTGCCTTGGTGATGCTGTGCCTTGACTGGGGGGTATTGAGCCACGTCTCGCCGCAGTTCATGGACACCTTGAGAGCGGGTGACGCTCTTCCCTTGGGGGCGCTCCCCTGGGCTGGGATGGGGCTCTTTTTGTTTGCGTCCCTTCTTTACTTCATGGCCACGGTCTTTGCTGGGGTCATGGTCGCGGACGGCGGCCTCAAACCCTTCAAGGCGCTTTTCTACTCCTTTTTCTTGTGCGTGAAAAAAGCCCGTCCGCTTTTCTTGGCGGTGCTTCTCATCGCGACGGTCTCCTTTGTACTGAGCGCCTTCTCGGCGATTCTCGCGGTGATGACGACGGGCACGGTTTTACTCCTCTTAGCGCCCCTGGTCAGTGTCGTAGTGAGTCTCGTGTCGGCCGCGATGATGTGGCGTGCTTACCAAATGCTTTTTGGTGAAAAGCACCATGCGCCGGTGCCCCCGTATCCGGAAAACTAAGCCCGAAAAGAACACCTTGGGCGGGGAACGCTCCCTCGCCCCAACGAAGCCCCTCGAATCGACGATGGGGCTTTTCTTCTTTTTGGCCTTAAGCCCGTCATCCCAAAAGCTTTTCCCATTAAGCGGGTATGTGTTTTTCCTGGTTATAATGCACCCTTATTTATAAAAAACACGCTTGAACGAGGCGACGACCCCCGCTGATGACGTTCGAGGGCAACGTGTTTCACGAATTTCTTACTTATACGTCCAGGAGAACTTGAACCATGACTCATGTTGTATGCGATGCCTGCATCGGCTGCAAGCGTACCGACTGCGTCGACGTCTGCCCGGTGGATGCGTTCCGCGAAGGGCCTAACTTCCTCGTCATCGATCCTGATGAGTGCATTGACTGTGCCGTGTGCATTCCGGAGTGCCCGGAAGCCGCCATCTACGCGGAAGAGGATGTGCCCGATGACCAGCTTGAGTTCATTGAACTCAATGCGGAACTCGCTCAGGAATGGCCGAGCATTACGCACCGTAAGCCCTATCCGGATGATGCCGATGAGTGGCGTGGTGTCGTGGGCAAGATCCAGTACTTGAAGCGCTAAGACTCGCTCGTGCCCCTTGCATGAAGCCCGAGCGGACTCGTTCGGGCTTTTGTTTTATCCCTTTTCTTTTTTTCGTTGACTGCTATGACTGAATCGTCCCTTGCTACGCATCGTTTAACCGTGTTAGCACGCCGTGAACTCACGGAGAGCTTAGTGGAACTCACGCTCTCGCGCCCGAAGACTTGGCACTTTGAAGCGGGCCAATTTGCGCGCTTAGGGGTGGACGTCGCGGGCTTTGATGAGCCGCAGTTTCGCGCCTATTCGGTGGCGAGCGCCCCGACGGACGATACGCTCCTTTTCTTAGTCAAAGTCATTGAAGGGGGGACGGTTAGCCCCGTCTTAGCCAACAAGCAAGTTGGGGAGACCATTCTCTTAGAAGGGGAAGCGCAAGGGAACCTCTTAGTAGAACGCCTGCCTGGCGGCGACAACCTTTGGTATATCGCGACGGGTGCTGGGCTCGCGCCGTTCCTTTCCATGATGCGAAGCAAACGTTTGAGTGGGTTAGATAACCGCACTGAAACCTTGGTAATTGGGGCACGCACCGTCAAAGAGTGTGATGCCTTGATTGAGCTTTCTCGCCGTATTGCGCCCGATATTTTCGTCGTGGGCGCCACCACCCGTGAGCCCTCCAGCTTAACGGGACGTTTACCCGCCCTACTCGAGTCGGGTGAATTAGAAAAAGCGGCCGGTCGCACGATTGAGGCAGAGACGACGCGCGTGCTTTTGTGCGGGAATCCCGACGCCATGAAGGCCATGCGTGCGATTTTCAAAACCCGTGGGCTCGTGGCTCCACGCTTTGGGAAACCGGGCCAACTCTTAGTGGAAGCCCTTTGGTAAATTCCCTTCAACTTTAAAACCCCCTTGTTTCCCCTTATGACCCCCAAGCACACTGAAGCCATGGCGCCCGTTGAGGGCTTTGACTATCTCGATCCCGAACACCTGCTCGCCGGGCTCGACGCCGAGACGCGCGCCAAAATTGAAGCGCTCGACGAAGAACTCCCCCAAACCCAATGCCGCCAGTGCGGCACCGATGGGTGCTTGGCTTACGCCAAAGCCATGGTGTTAGAAAAGACGCCCTGCAACCGGTGTGCGCCGGGTGGCGAAGAAGGGATTGCGCGTTTAGCGAAAGTTTTGGCCGTGGATCCCCTCCCCTTGGATCCCGAGTACGGGATTGAAGTGCCCGTGGCCGTGGCGCGCATTAACCCTGAGGGCTGCATTGGTTGCGGGTGGTGCCATAAGGCTTGCCCCACGGAAGCGGTAGCAGGGTCCCCCAAACACCTCTACGGGGTGATGGCGGATCGTTGCACGGGGTGCGGCCTTTGTTTGCCCGCCTGCCCCATGGATTGCATTGAGTGGGTCGAAACGGGGAAACCTTGGGGGAAAGACGATCGAGAACGTGCGCGTACGCTTTTTAACGAGACACGCGTGCGTCGTAGCACCTTTGAGCGTGAAGAAAAAGCCCGCTTGGAGGCACTTCGCCATCCGACGCAAACGGCGGGGGCTGCCAAAAAGAGCGACTTGATTGCCGCCATTATGAAAAAGGCCCGTGCGGGGCGTGACGCGTAACGAACTTCCAAAGGGGCCCCACCATGGTAAAAAAAGCCGATCGCGAAACCTTTATGGCGCGCTTACAGGCGCAAAACCCGAACCCGAAAAGTGAACTCAACTTCACGACGCCCTTTGAATTGATCGTGGCGGTGGCGCTCTCTGCTCAAGCCACCGACAAAAGCGTCAATATCGCCACCGAAAAACTTTTTGCCGTAGCGAACACCCCAGCCGCGATTGCTGCGCTGGGGGAAGAGGGGCTCATCCCCTACATCAAAACGATTGGGCTCTATAAGTCCAAGGCCAAGCACGTGGCCGCGATGGCTAAAATCCTCCATGACACCTACCACGATGAGGTGCCGCAGGATTTTGAAAAGCTCGTGACGCTCCCTGGCGTCGGGCGCAAAACCGCCAACGTCGTGCTTAATGTCGCCTTTGGGGAACCCCGCATTGCGGTGGACACCCACATCTTTCGTGTGGCCAATCGCACGGGCTTTGCCAAGGGAAAGACCCCGGACGAGGTGGAAGCGAAACTCTACAAAGTCGTCCCCAAGGCCTACTTAAAGGACGCCCACCACTATTTACTCCTTCATGGGCGCTATTGCTGTAAGGCGCGAAACCCAGAGTGTGAGCGCTGTGTAGTCGCTGAATTTTGCTCTGCGCCAGAGAAAAAGGCGCGACTGGAGAAGCTCGCAAAAGCCAATTAAATTTGTGTATGGCGGAGCGCGAAATACAAAACGCTTGCCCCCTCTAGGACCCTCTACCTAGTCGGATTATCGTACCCGCCCTGATTTAAGCTCAACGCCCGTTAAATACCCCTTTTGGGGGTGCGTAAGCGGGCGTTTTTTCGTGTCTCGAGCCTTTGAAAAAACCGTGGTGCTCCCAGAGAATGAAAGTGTGGACTCCGAGTCCTTTTCTTTTCAATCCTAACCTTTCGGAGGCGCCTATGACCTCGATGATTACGCCGCTTACGCGTGAATCCGTTCAACCCCTTGTCCCCCCGTTTTCGCCCATCGCCCGTGCAGAAGGCGACGATGCGATCGGTGGGTTCTTGGCGTTGGCGGCGCGAGCGGACGTGATCAGTCTAGCGGGGGGCTTGCCCGCCCCGGAAGGGTTCCCGGCCAATGACGTGGCCGAGGCCACCAAGTGGGTCTTAACGCACCATGCCGCGGAAGCTCTGCAGTATTCGAGCGCTCAGGGGTTACTCACCTGGCGCCAAGCCATTGCCCAGTGGGAAACCGAGCGCGGGGTCCCGACGGGGCCTGAAAACGTCTTGGTGGTGTCTGGCTCTCAGCAAGCCCTCGACTTAATGGGTCGTGCCTTTTGTAGTCCCGGGGACAAACTTCTCGTGGAGTCCCCCACCTATGTGGGCGCATTAGAAGCCTTTCGTCTGTCGGGCGCTGACTGTGTGTCCGTGCCTTCTGACGCCGAAGGCTTAGATCCCGAGGCCTTGAATACGTCGCACCAAGGGGCACGCTTCCTTTATGTGATGCCCACCTTTCAAAACCCGACAGGGAAAACGCTTTCCTTAGAGCGACGAGAAGCTCTCGCCCAAAAAGCACGCGAATTGGATCTGTGGCTCTTAGAAGATAGCCCCTACCAGGAGCTCTACTACGACAAGGCCCCGCCCCCGTCGTTGCGATCCTTTGCGCCAGAGCGCACGATCACCTTGGGCTCGATGAGTAAGGTGTTGTCACCCGGTCTTCGCCTTGGCTACATCTTGGGGCCCGCTCACGTCATTAAGGCGCTCACTCGCGTCAAAGGCGCCATGGACTTACATTCCTCGACCTTTACTCAATGGGTGGGGACGCGTTTAGTGAGCTCCGGCTTTATGGATAAGCACCTCCCGCGCGTACGGGCCCTTTATCGCCACAAGGCCGACGTGCTTTTGGCGGCGTTGGAAAGCCACCGTGAGGCACTCCAGGACGCCACCTGGACGAAGCCCGAAGGCGGGATGTTTATTTGGATGACGTTACCCGACGGAATGGATGCGACGCGTTTACTGGAACGGTGCCTTGCGGCCCCGCAAAAGGTTGGCTTTGTGCCGGGCACCCATTTCTTTGCCGATCGAGGGCACGCCAACACGGTGCGGCTGAGTTTTGTCACCGTGAGTGACGACGCTATCAATCAAGCGGTCGAAACGTTAGTTGCGTGCTATCAGCAGCCCTAAACGAAACCCTAGCAAAAAGGGGAGCTCAACGGAGCTCCCCTTTTGGGTTTTAAGTTTACTGACGACGGGCGTCGGCACTCAAATAGAGGCTCACACGCGTACCGCCATCGTCACCAGCCTCGACATTGACCGTGGCGCCAATACGGGCAGCGCGCTCGGCCATAATCGACAAGCCCACGTGCTGACCGCGACGCTCTTCGACGAGCTTGGGATCGACCCCAACGCCATCGTCCTCGATGGAGACACTTAAGTCATCGTTATTGTTAATCACGACAATGACGTTTTGTGCCTGAGCGTGCTTACGCACGTTGGATAAGGCTTCTTGGATGATGAAGATCGTTTGCAGCTTTTGGTTGGGCGTCAACTCGGCCCCCGAGCCATTCACAATCAAGCGAGCGTTAACGTGGCTTTGCGCTTCAAAGCGGTCAATCACGGTTTTCACGCCATTGACAAAACCGGTCTTATGCACGCGCTCTCGGAAGTTTAAGAGGAGCTCACGCACGTCTTCGTAGCAGTCCTGCACACCCGTGCGGATGTTGGAGACCGTTTCATCGACCTGCGAACGGTCTTCGTCCTTGATCGCCATCTCGAGGACCTGAACCTGAAGATTCAAGTAACTCAAGGCCTGCGCAATCGAATCGTGTAAGCCTTGGGCTAAGAGCTGACGCTCTTGCACGACGGCAAACTGACGGTCACGCTCAATCAAGTTGGAGCTTTCAATGGCCACCCCTAAGTGCACCGCAAAGCTTTCCAACAAGCGAATCATCTGCGTGGTTAGTTCAGGGGCTTCACGGTAGAGCAACGCAAAGATCCCGATTTCCCCCGTCGCACAGCGAATGGGGAAGGCGTAAACCGTGCTAAAGCCTTCGTCGCTTAAGGCTTGGCTCGATTCCGAATCCAAGTCCGAGAGCGAATACTGTAACGGAATCCCCTTATTGATGACGCGCGCGAGCGCCCCATCCAAATGACGAATTCCGGCTAAGGCTTTTTCCGAGGGCTCGCCCACGCCCGTGACGGTAGCGAGCTGCAACTGCTGATCCGCCCCCGAGAGCATCCAAATAGCACAGCCATCGGCTTGCGCATGGCGCGTAATGCGAGCCACGAACCCTTCAACGATATCGTCTTGCTTACGCTGTTGCGCCAAGTACGAAATCATTTCGTAGAGTTGCGCCAAGTGATTGTTCTTTTCTTCGACGCTAGCGGTCTTTTCCGCCACCTTTTGCTCAAGGTTGTAGTGGGAGTCTTTTAAGCGCTCTGCCATGTGGTTTAACCCCACGGCAATCTCACCGATTTCATCTTCCCCAGGGTTTTTGATGCGGAAATTCAAGTCCCCCGCGGAGAGGCGTTGAATGGCTTCGCCCAATTTCCCCAAGGGCTGAATCACCCAGCTAATCAACAAATACATGATGGCGCCCAAGGACCCAAAGGCGATCACGATTAAGAAAATCTGGATGTAGCGCAACTGCCATCGGAAGTCCCAGCGATAGGCTTCAATGGCTTCGTTAAACGTGGTGAGGCTCTCCGAGACGTAATTCAAGCGGTTGGCTGGAATCGCCGTATTGGTCGCACGAGCCTTTTCCAGGTCGGGCTTTAACGAGTGGTTCCAATACTTCTGGACCTGTTCGAATTGGGTCTGGATTTCTTTCGTTTGAGGCACCACCATCGGACGCCACGGATCGCCCACGCGGAGCTCTTCCATGGCCTCATCAATGAAGTGGATTTCACGCTCAAACTCGAAGCTCGGATATTGCTCTTCGGTGAACTGCGCCGCACGGAAGGCGTGCGTACGCACATTACTAATCAATTTCGTTGCAGCAGAACTCGCTTCGAGTTCCCAGTTGAGCCACATGGTGTAACCGATGATGCTGGAGATGAAACTCACCCAGAGAATCGTCAAGAGCAACAGTCGGGTCGAAAGCCGTTTAAGACAAAGCATAGTTACGGTCAAAGTAAGGTGGGCGAAGATTCCGTTAAGGAGTCCGTCGAAGCCTCGGGTTCAGGCGCAGCGGATTCATCCGTGGCCGGATAGGCACGAAGAGATTGTACCGTCCAGGTCACATGAATCGACTTACCCTTACGAGCGCGATGCAAAATAAAGTCTTCAATGTTGCGCTTCCCGATGGAGCCGTCACGCGGTTTTTGACCACGTCCCACCCCAAAGAGTTGCACCCCTCGATCGTCAATGATGGCGGTGTCGATTAACGTCTCCCCATCATCCAACTTCATCAACTGCACCCCTAAGCCGCCGTTGGTTAAGGTACGAATTTCGTCCAAGGGGAAGACTAAGAGTCGATCGTTGGAGGCCAAGGTGGCCGCTAACGTGAACCCGGTTTCGATTTCGCGAACCGGCAACACATGCGCCCCCTCGTTTAAGCGCACAAACTGGCGACCTAAACGCTGCATACTCTTAAAGTCTTTCACCTGACAGATAAAGCCGTAGCCGTCGGTGCTCGCAAAGAGGACATGACGGTCGTCGTTCCCAGCAAACACACTCACAAAGCGTTCATGGGCCTTATCCAAGTCGATAAAGCTCGTCAAGGGAAGGCCGTCCCCACGGCCACCTGGCAAGCTCGAAACCTTAATCGAATACGTACGACCGCAGTCGGAGACCAAGGTGACGTCGTCCACCGAACGGCATTCAAGCTGGCAGTCAAAGGCATCCCCCACCTTAAAGGCCATCTGGGAGCAATCGTGCCCGTGACCAGAACGCGTACGGATAAAGCCCTTTTGACTCAAGACTACGGTAACGGGTTCATCCAGGACCTTTTGCTCCGTCTGGGCGACTTCGGCAGCCTCAATCAAGGTACGGCGCTCATCCCCAAAGGCTTTCGAGGCCTCACGGATTTCTTTCACGACGGCACGGCGCAGCGCGGCATCGCTCGTCATCAAGCGCTCTAACGTCGCCTTTTGCTTTTCCAAGTCAGAGAGCTGACGTTCAATCGCTAAGGCCGACATCTTCGAGAGCTGACGCAAACGAATATTTAAAATGTCTTCGGCTTGGGTGTCCGTTAAGCCAAATTCGGCAATCAAGACGGGCTTGGGCTCATCTTCGTTACGGATGATTTCGATCACGCGATCGATGTTCATCAACGCAATCGTGCGCCCTTCGAGGATATGGATTTCGTTGTTGACGCCTTCTAAGCTCTTGGCGGTACGACGACGCACCGCCGTCAAACGGAATTCAATCCATTCGCTAATGATTTCAATGAGGGTCTTCTGGCGCGGTTTCCCATCAATGCCCAACATCACCAAGTTGACGCTGACGTTGGATTCCATCGAGGTTTGGCTCAAGAGGGCCTGCACGAATTCATCACGGTCCACCTTGCTCGTTTTGGGTTCAAAGACCAAACGCACCGGGGTCTTGTCCCCCGACTCGTCGCGAGCACGATCGAGCAGTGCCAACATGGCGGTCTTGGCTTGCTGCTGTTTGGCAGAAAGCGTCTTCTTGTTCGCGCGAACCTTGGGGTTCGTAATCTGTTCAATCTGGTTTAAAACCGACGCGCTCGAGGCCTCCGGCGGCAACTCATCGACCACCAACTGCCACTGACCACGTTGCATTTCTTCAAAGTGGTAACGGGCACGCACACGCAACTTCCCACGCCCCGTGGCGTAGAGTTCGCGAATGGTCTCCGGGCTCGAAATAATCTGACCGCCACAGGGGAAGTCAGGGGCCGGCAACACCGCCAACACATCATCCAAGGAGGCTTCCGGTTTATCGATTAAGAGTTCGCACGCAGCGGCCACTTCGGTGAGGTTATGGGACGGAATCTCCGTGGCCATCCCCACGGCAATCCCGGAGGCGCCATTGAGAAGCACCATCGGAAGTTTGGCAGGCAAGGCGACCGGCTCCGTGAAGTTCCCGTCGTAGTTAGGGACAAAATCCACCGAGCCCGCTTTCGTTTCTTCCAACAAAAGGGAGGAGATCGGCATTAAACGGACTTCCGTATAACGCATGGCGGCTTGCGAGTCGCCGTCACGGCTCCCGAAGTTACCCTGCCCTTCAATTAGGGGATAGCGAAGCGAGAAGTCTTGCGCCATACGCACCAAGGCGTCGTAGACGGACTGGTCACCATGGGGGTGATATTTACCCAACACGTCCCCGACCACACGAGCGGACTTCACGCGGTTGTTGCCCGGGGCCAAGCCCATCTTTTGCATGTCGATCAAAATACGACGCTGCACCGGCTTTTGACCGTCCGTGACGTCAGGGAGCGCACGGCTCTTTACCACACTCATGGCGTACTCTAAGTACGCACGACTGGCGTAGCGAGCCAACGTGAGGGTGCCGTCTTGTTCAGCATCACCCGCCATCGCTTCATCCATCACCGCGGCTTTTTTAGCTTTGGCACTCAGAGGTTTCGGGGCTTGAACGTCCTCTTCAACGAGGTCTTCGACGTCGACTTCGGGCTCTTCCTCGTCCAATTCCGCCTCTAAGGCGTGGGCGGCTTTTTCCATGCGGCTACGTAACGCCTCACGGGCTTTTTCGTCGACCTTGAGGGCTTCAACCGTTTCTTTCGAAACCGGAATCACGCTCGAGGGCGTCTCTGTCGACTCATCCGATTCAGGAGTCGACGCTTGGGTGTCGTCCGAGAGCAATTCGTCGAGTTCACCAAAGAGGTTGCCCAAATTGTCGGGCTCTTTTTTTCTAGTCATCAGGTTTACTCAAATTCGTTATCGGGTTACACATCCGCTTCGACGCGATCGCCAAAGGCTTCCATCCAAAGACGGCGCCCATTGGATTCGTTGCCACTCATCAAAAGGTTCATGACGCTTTCGGTGGCGACACTATCCATGTCCCCTAAGCTCACTGGCAAGAGGCGACGGGTATCGGGGTTTAAGGCGGTTTCTGAGAGCTGTTCAGCCTGCATTTCACCCAACCCTTTAAAGCGCGACACCGTGAGTTTCTCGGGGTCGTAGCCTTCTTTTTTCAAAGCTTCAATGGTGCGGTTGAGCTCTCGCTCATCCAAGCAGTAGATGTTGCGATCAGCCTTACGGCCGCGCTTGGGCACGTCCACACGGAAGAGCGGAGGCATCGCCACAAACACATGACCCTTTTCAATCAACTGCGGGAAGTGACGGTAAAAGAGCGTTAAGAGGAGCACCTGAATGTGGCTGCCGTCCACGTCCGCGTCCGACAAAATGCAGATCTTGCCGTAGCGAAGGCCCTTCAAGTCCACGTTTTCGTCCACGCCATGCGGGTCCACCCCGATGGCAACGGCCACGTCGTGCACGGTATCGCTCTTAAAGATTTCCTGCGGGTCCACTTCCCAGGTATTCAAAATCTTGCCGCGTAACGGCAAAATCGCTTGGAATTCCTTGTCGCGTCCCTTCTTGGCGGAGCCCCCGGCGGAGTCCCCTTCCACAATGAAGAGTTCATTGCGAGAAATGTCTTCACTTTCGCAGTCCGTGAGTTTGCCGGGCAACACGGCCACGGTCGAGGATTTGCGTTTCGTGTATTTGCTCGTCTGACGTTGACGGGCTTGGGCTTGGCTCACGATGAGTTCCGCGAGCTTTTTGCCGGCTTCCACATGGTCATTCAACCAGAACTCAAACTGCGCACGCACGAAGTTACTCACTAACTTCATGGCATCACGACTCGTGAGCTTATCCTTGGTTTGCCCCTGAAATTGCGGATCCAAACTCTTGGTGGAGAGCACAAAGTTGGCGCGGCTAAAGACGTCTTCCGAGAGGATCTTCACGTTTTTGGCCTGCAGACCATGCGCCTGCATAAAGGCCATCATCGCCTGAAAGAGCCCGTCACGAAGGCCCGACTCGTGGGTACCCCCCATCGGCGTCGGAATGAGGTTGACGTAACTCTCACGCGCTAACGGTCCCATTTCCGTCCAAATGACGACCCAAGAGGCCCCTTCGCCCACGGAAAAACCTTCCGTGGCGTCGTCGGCATAGCCTTCGGCTTCAAAGGGTTCGATCAAGGGATCGGTCTTAATTTCACTCAAGAGGTATTCGCGCAAGCCCCCCGTGTAGTGCCAAACGGTTTCTTCCCCCGTTTTTTCGTTTTTGTAAACGACTTCACAGCCCGGCAACAACACCGCCTTACTGCGAAGTAAACGCACTAAGCCTTTTTCAGGCACGTCAGGGCTATCGAAATACTTGCCATCGGGCCAAACGGTGACACGCGTCCCCGTACGGCTCTTGGGGAAAGGCGACTTCTTTTTGGTAATGCCTTCTAATTTGGCGTCCACAAAGTGCACAGAGGCTTCTTCCCCATCACGCCAGATGGTGACATCAACTTTGGTAGAAAGGGCGTTCGTGACCGACACACCCACGCCGTGCAAGCCCCCGGCAAAGGAGTAAGGGCCCGAGCCATCAGCCTTGGCGAATTTCCCACCCGCATGCAAGCGCGTAAAGACCAATTCCACCACGGGGACCTTTTCTTCAGGGTGAATGCCCGTGGGGATCCCACGCCCATCATCCTCAATGGTGAGGCTGCCATCTTGGTGACGCGTCACCGCAATGCGCGTCCCAAAGCCCGCCAACACTTCGTCACTGGCGTTATCAATGACTTCTTGAATGATATGCAGGGGGTTATCGGTGAGGGTGTACATCCCCGGGCGCTCACGTACGGGGTCTAACCCCTTGAGCACCTTAATGGAATTCTCGCCGTATTCGTCTTTTTGTACCTTGGCCATCGGTGTGTTGTATCTACCAAATGAGTCGATTTATATCCAGAACCTTTGATTTTACCGATTCTGCCCCACTTCGGACAAAAAAGATGTGGACGGGGGACGCTAGGGAATCGTGTTGTTTTTTCTGGGCTTTTTTAGGAATTTACCTGAAACAAAGGAAAGCACGAAGAGAAAGCGGTTCGACTACGACGCGATTTGACGCTTCCTCTCCCTTCCTTCCCAATCGTGTAACCCCTCTCCCAATTGGGGGAGGTCGAGACTCAAAGGGAAATCCCTCGGTAAAATACAGGACTCTTACGTACGAAAAGTCTGACCGACTCGCTCCAACCAAAAGGCTCTCCCCTATGCTCAATACCCTTGAAGATGCGCTGGCTGCCCTCGCTGCCGGCCAATCGATCATCGTTGTCGATGACGAAGACCGTGAAAATGAAGGGGACTTCATTTGCGTGGGTCGTCACATGACCCCGGAGAACATCAATTTGATGGCCTCCTTAGGGAAGGGCCTCATTTGTATGCCGATGGCGGAAAGCGTAGCCCAGCGTTTAGCACTTCCGCCCATGTGTGCGGTTAACACCGACAACCACACCACGGCCTTTACCGTGAGCATTGACCACGTGGAGACCACCACAGGGATTTCTGCCTTTGAGCGTGCGCACACGGCCTTAAAAGCGTTGGATGAAACGAGTCGCCCGGAAGACTTTCGTCGTCCTGGGCATATGTTCCCGTTGGTGGCAAAGCCGGGCGGCGTGTTGGTCCGCAACGGGCACACGGAAGCTACTGTGGATCTGGCCCGCCTCGTGGGCGAACCCCCGGTGGGGCTTTGCTGCGAAATCATGGCCGAGGACGGCACCATGATGCGTTTGCCGCAACTTCTTGAACTCGCAAAAACGCTGAAACTTCCCATCATCAGCATTGCCGACCTGCAAGCCTATCTGCAGAAGCACCCGCTCGACTAATCCAAGGTTTTGGGGGCACCTCTCCGAAAGCCTCACCCAAAGCGCTTCGTTTCTTCTCAAAAACGGGGCGCTTTTTGTTTAATGGGTGAGACACGTCGATTACGTCACCCGTTGTCGTGTTGCGTGAACCCTACATAAATATCACACAAAATTCCTGCTCAAAAAATCAAACATAAGAAATCGACTTTTAAAAATTGAGTCGTTAAAAAACAGAGGGATTAAATAGGGCCTATGGAATCGATTTGGGCAGAGTGAAAAGGAGAAAAACTTCATTTTTATAGGTATACCTTGGTAATAGACCCATTATTTTTTTGATTAAGAAAACCAATTCCCTAGACTCGACACCTTGCGCCGTCAATCTGCTTACTACTTCAGACGGAATCCCCATTCTCTCGAACTGCAAGACTGTCATGACTAATCCTCTTTTCGCGCGTAAAGCGCCTTTGTTTTTGAGCCTCGTGGCGACGGGTCTCGTTGGTACCCACGCCTCCGTATCGCAAGCCGCCACCCTCACGGACGCAGAAGTTGACCTCGTTCGTCAGTACTTAAAGCCTAACGGCATTGACCTGCACGGTAAGCCCCTCTTGAATATCGAGGACACCGAACTCAAAGATGCCCAAACCTCGGACAAAACAGCCGCGACGACAGGGCTTGTCAAACGTTTTGCCAATAGTCTCACTGACTTGGCGAATGCAAGCGATATGGCCCGTCAGGCCTTGGTGACGGCAAGCGACAACCAGGACGACTTGAAGACCGTTCACCAAAGCCTCACCACCATCAATAACCTCATCAACAACACCCAAAACGTGGATAACCTGACCGATCAAGTCAATGCCTTAGCCGAAGGCTTATCCACGGTAGAGGAAGATGTGGATGGGTTGAAAACGCGTTTAGGTCAGTTGGAAAACCGCCCTGAGCCCACCCCCGTGGATACCTCGGGGTTAGAACGTCGTTTGGGCTCGTTAGAGCAGGATGCGGCAAACCACGTCAAGACGCCTGACTTTGACGCGTTTAAAACCCAGCAAGCCCAAACCGATGAAGGGCTTCGCCGAGACCTTGATACGAAGATCACCGCCAACGACGCCGACAAACAGATTGACGCTAAGCTGAAACCGCTCAACAAAAAGGTGACGAAGGTCACCGATCGCGTCCATACGATCGAAACCTTTGTGACCCCCGCGGGGCTCAACGCAGGAAAGAACACCATCCAGAATGTGGCCAATGGGGCCGTTACCGCGGGCTCTCAAGAGGCCGTCAACGGCGGGCAATTAAAGACGGTCTATGACGCCTTGGATGACGCCATCGGGGAAGCTGCCTTGGGGCGCAAAACGCTCTCGAGCAAGCTTGACGACACCAACGGCAAAGTCAAAGACTTAGAAGACGATATTGAAGCCTTAAAGAAGCGTCCGACGAATCCTGCCTTGCCCAAGGACTTGGTGACGAAGGCGGACTTAGACGGGGCCGTCGC
>JAHHRF010000036.1 GCA_020025955.1 Sutterella sp. | reverse complement strand
CCCAGCGTTGATGGGGATTTGATGGACACCCCGATGAATCCGGAAGGGACGTTCAACCACGGGAAGCAAGCCGCTGAATCGATGTATTCGCGTGCGGGTCGCTTGGCCAAATTCAAGGACATTGAATTCGGTCGTACCCTCTGGGTGGATGCCTTCGGTGAAAATCACCGTGCTGGCGAACACGTAGGCTATAAGTACCGTCGTCTCGGTATGACCATCGGTCATGACCGTATCGTCGGTGAAGAAAACCAAGGTTTGATTGGCGTGGCCTTCTCGATGAGTAAGGGCACGGGTAAGACCACCGACCGTTGGGCCGGTACCCATGCGCACCTCCACGACGTGGGCGCCTATATCTACGGGGCTTACCGTCACGGGGCTCAGCTCTTTAAGGGCCATGTCGGTTACGTCTACCAGATGAACCACTTGTCGCGTGACAACGCCAAGGCCAACGTCGCCATGCGTATGTTGACCTTCGGTGGGGAAGCGAGCAAGCGCTTTGAAGTCGCCAAGGGCTACGATGTGTTGCCTCATATCGGCTTTAACGTGGGCTTTATCCAGGGTGGCGAATACGACGTTACCGTCAACGGCAACGTGGTGGATACCCGCAAGATCCGTCGCTTACGTATGGTGGATATGCCGGTGGGTGTCACCGTGGAAGCCCCGAACCGTCGTGTGAAGGGTTGGGATGTGACGCCGTACGCGGACGTGACCTATACCCAGTCGGCGGGGAGCCATGTGATGCGTGTGACGAGTCAGTCGAACCCGGCGGCGGCCCCTGTCCTTCGCGACATGCAAGGGAACACGGTCTCCGGCACCATCGGGTTTGACGCCAAGAAGCCTGAGTACGAAGTGGCTGCTCGCTATCGCTTTACGGGCGGCACCGGCACGATGCGTGAGCATTCGGTCTTAGTGCGCTTCACGAAGAACTTCTAAGCCCTGCCCATTTTATTTGGAAAACTGGGTACCCCTGCCAACGGTGTAGGGGTACCCAATTTTTTGAAAACGGTCTGATCTATCGGTCAGGCCGTTTTTTTTCGCGCTTTAGAGGGAATTTTTACCTTTATAGGTAGGGGTTACTACTGAGACAAAATGCAATATCCCACTCCGAGAAGGGAAGGGCAGGGGTGGGGTTGAAATCGAATAGTGTCCACAAAATTTCAAGCCCCATGGGAAACGCTAACGCGCTAAAAGTCTTCTCGCACAAGAGGTTTCAAATATACCCTGAATTCGTTTATTGGCTTTCCCTCTGCGAGAAGGAAAAGGACGAAACTGACAAAGGAAAAGTGACGCAACTTTCCCCATTAATTTGTCCTAAGAATGCGATAAAGAAAGACGAAAATCTAGGGAAAAACGCTTATTCGGAGTAGGTAAAAAAACCCGCTCGAAAGCACCCAATGTGGACAAAAAATTGAACGCGGCACACGATGTGGTGTTTTTGGAAGAAATGTCCTACCTCTTAGAGGATAAAAATGAATCATCAGGAATTGCCTGAAAAATAAAGGGACTTGCGCCATTTCTTTGTGTTCGAGGTGTGTGCCGTTGTGGGATCGATTAGGGAGACTGCGTGGAGGTGTGGTGTTAAACAAAAACTATAAGCAAAACGCAATGCAATAAATTGCCGTTATCGATTTGTTGGACAATCAACAAAGGAAAAGTGACAAATCGTGCACAAGAAAACGGGCAGGGTTGTGAAAGAGCCACAAATTCGACAAAACTCAAAACCATTGAAATATAAGGAATTTTCAAAAATGCCAAAATTCCTGTTGTTTTGAATTTGCCCGATGGCTTGAAATGTCCAAAAAAATGGGTACAGTGAAGTCTATCAAGAGCCTTTTTGGGTTCGGAGACGAGAACACGTTTTTCTCATAAACGTCCAGGAACAGGACCCCAGTTAGTTCTCGTGTGTTTGCTCAATACAAAGGTAAGAGATTTTTCACCCATGAATAAGAATTTCAAGAAAGTCTGGAATGTGGTTCGTCGCGCTTACGTCGTCGTGAGTGAAAAGACGACGGGGAACCGTCCCTCGAAGGGCGCTGCGTTAAAGGCCGTGGCCGCCGCGATGATGATCGCGTTTGGCTCCGCTGCAGTGGCCGGCGTCGGTGTCGTTGACGCCATGCAGATTAATGACGAAACCAAGACCGTCGATACCATTGGTATGTTGGGTTTGGTTAAAGCGAATCACGCTGACCAGACGGACGGCATGATCTTTAAGAACGTGACCTTGCAAGCCGTGCCGACGTCCTACCCGACGATCGCGGTGGGTTATGGTTCGAGCGATCACTTCGCTTTCCAGAATTTCGCCATTGCTTTAAATAAGCACTTCAACTTGAAGTCGGACGCCAGTGTGCCCTCCGATTTGGCCACGGCCATTAAGGATGAAGTGAAGGGTGAACAGAATTTAAAGACCCTTTTCGGTCGTTTGGAATTAGAAACGGAAGAATCCGTCATGGCGCTCGTTGAAAGCGCTGTGGCTCGTGTCGTGGAAAAGAAGAACCCCGGCATGAGTGAAGCAGAGCGCCAAACGGAAACCCAACGCTTGATGGGCTTAGCTGATATCAGCTCGAAGAGCAGCTTCGTGCGTGACATCAACACGGTTAAAACCTCCAAGCGTCGCGATGGCGACATCACGAGTGTGCAGGCCAATATTGGTGTGCGTAACTTTGATGGCGTCAACGTTTTCGAAACCACCCGTTGGCAAGAACAAAAGCAGTTCAAGACCTTGGGTAACTACGCGTCGATGTCTGGCATGAAGAACCTTCACAAGGCCCCGACCGCAGTGATCGTGGGCTATGACGAAGGGGATGACCGTCAGGAAATCTTCTTAAACGCGACGGCCCCCACCCAAGCCTTGGTCTTCAAGGACGGCTCCTTACAGTTAGGGTTGCGCGATGGCGTGCGTAAGCACGGCCACATCGACCGCTTAGCCGTGGACGAAGGCGAAATCGAAATCGTCAACGGTGACTTCACCGTCAAGATCCTCGACTGTCAGGAAAAGTGCCACTCCGTCAAGGGGACGGTAACGGTGGCCGAAGACGCCCAGTTACTCGTCATCAAGGACGTGTTAAACACCCACGGTCGTACGCTTAACGTCGACGGTAAGGTGGAAGTGGCCGACGCCAGCGCCCCTTACGATATGCGCTCCTTTGGTGAAGCCAATATCAGCACCACGGGTAGCGTGCACGCGGGTCGCTTAGTAGACCATGGCAAGTTAGGTTTCCAGACGGTGAGCGGTCGCAGCGTTCACTTTAATAGTGACGGTAAGGCCCTCTTTGAAACGGGTACCCAGTTAAACGGTCACTACAAGTTGACCCAGAATTCCGACTTCACGGTGAAGAACGGTGAAACGGCCGTTCAGGGTTGGATGGATAACGCTGGCGTCACGAACTTTGACACCTTCGCGGTGATTAAGGATGCGAAGCACGCTGGTGAAGTCACCAATACCGGGACGTTTAATGCCAAGACCTTGGCTGTGCGTGGCGGCTCTTTCGTTAACGAAAACGGTGGCAAGGTTGACGCTGACCACCTCCACATGACGGGCGGCAACTTCAAGAGCTCCGCTCACCTTGACTTTGACAAGGTCACGATCGAAGCCGGTCGCCTTGACCTTCAGTCTGACGAGATGCTCGCCAAGAGCTCCAACGCCATCGACTTTAACTTCGACGGCGGTGAAGTCTTCGTGGGGATGACCCAGGCCAGTCAGGGTTCCTTCAAGCTTCAGGTTGAAAACCCCAAGCCCATCAACTCCAAGATGGTCGTGAACCCCACGGGTTCCTTCGTGGTGGGTGAAGGCGCCCCCACGAATACGACGCAGCCGCAGATGGTCTTTTCGAAGCGCTTGCAGTTGGACGCTGGGAATTTAAACGTCGGTAACACGGCCTCTCACACCTTGCTCCCAGGCGACGCTTACTTTAATGCCAGTAGCGTGACCACGATCGACTTTGCTGCGTTGGCTGCAAACGGTGGTGACAATCCCATTTTGGAAAGCTTACGTACGGGTCGTGCCACGATTGAGCCGGGTGCTACCTTGCGCTTGATTAACGTCGATGACAACGTTGACTTCTCGACGGATCACTTTGCCGTCTTGAAGAACTTCGATTTAACCAACGTCACCTCCAACAAAGAATGGACGGGTGGCTGGACCAACATCGAAACCGACTCTGATCTCGTTGACTTGCAATTGGCTTGGCGCGATAAGGCGGACGACGAAGATCCGAACGTGGGTACGTATGATGCGAAGACGCTCTACTTATTCATGAAGACGCCGGAAGCGACGGAAATGGAAGATAACGACGGTGACGACGGCGGCAACACGGAATTGGAAGACCGTTCCGTGCCCGCTGGTCCTGACACGCCTGCCGTCACCCCTGCTGTTGATCCGACGCCTGCTGTGGATCCCACGCCTGCCGTCGACCCGACGCCCGCAGTCGACCCGACCCCGGCTGTTGATCCGACGCCTGCTGTGGATCCCACGCCCGCTGTCGACCCGACGCCCGCCGTCGATCCGACGCCGGCTGTGACGCCGCAACCGCAACCGCAGCCGCCTCAGCCTCCGGTGCCGCCGCAGCCGCCGGTTCCCCAGCCGGCCTTTGACGGGAGTCTCATGGACACCCCGATGAATCCGGAAGGGACGTTCAACCACGGGAAGCAGGCCGCTGAATCGATGTATTCGCGTGCCGGTCGCTTGGCCAAATTCAAGGACATTGAATTCGGTCGTACCCTCTGGGTGGATGCCTTCGGTGAAAATCACCGTGCTGGCGAACACGTAGGCTATAAGTACCGTCGTCTCGGTATGACCATCGGTCATGACCGTATCGTCGGTGAAGAAAACCAAGGTTTGATTGGCGTGGCCTTCTCGATGAGTAAGGGCACGGGTAAGACCACCGACCGTTGGGCCGGTACCCATGCGCACCTCCACGACGTGGGCGCCTATATCTACGGGGCTTACCGTCACGGGGCTCAGCTCTTTAAGGGCCATGTCGGTTACGTCTACCAGATGAACCACTTGTCGCGTGACAACGCCAAGGCCAACGTCGCCATGCGTATGTTGACCTTCGGTGGGGAAGCGAGCAAGCGCTTTGAAGTCGCCAAGGGCTACGATGTGTTGCCTCATATCGGCTTTAACGTGGGCTTTATCCAGGGTGGCGAATACGACGTTACCGTCAACGGCAACGTGGTGGATACCCGCAAGATCCGTCGCTTACGTATGGTGGATATGCCGGTGGGTGTCACCGTGGAAGCCCCGAACCGTCGTGTGAAGGGTTGGGATGTGACGCCGTACGCGGACGTGACCTATACCCAGTCGGCGGGGAGCCATGTGATGCGTGTGACGAGTCAGTCGAACCCGGCGGCGGCCCCTGTCCTTCGCGACATGCAAGGGAACACGGTCTCCGGCACCATCGGGTTTGACGCCAAGAAGCCTGAGTACGAAGTGGCTGCTCGCTATCGCTTTACGGGCGGCACCGGCACGATGCGTGAGCATTCGGTCTTAGTGCGCTTCACGAAGAACTTCTAAGCCTAGAAGAAGGGTCTGATTCCAAACGGAATCAGGCCCTTTTGCTTAGGGTGGAAAAAAAGCGGTGACCCCGTTGAGAGGTTCACCGCTTTGTGTTCTTTAGCTCAGGAGCGAAACTTGTGTCGTTAAGTGGTCTTGCAAAATGGCCGTCGCACTCGTGACGTCCCCCACTTTGATGGCATCGAGAAGCTTACGCTCCGCGCGGGCAATCTCTAAGAAAAACTCGGGGTTATTCTGCGGCAAGTGTGCAGTGGTCTTTTCGAAGTACGTCACCAAAGCACCCGAGAAGACTTGAAGCACACGGTTCCCACAAGCCTCTAATAAGAGGAGGTGGAACTCACGGTCCCAGTTGTCAGCCACCGCCGTGTTGCTGGCGTTTTCCACGATCCCTTCAATGGCGGCTTCTAAGCGCCCGAGGTTCGCAGGCGTCATACGACGAATCGCCAAGGGGAGGATGTTCACTTCAATTAAGAGACGCGCCTCAATAAACTCACGAATGTCAAAGTTCGCGATGTCCATCTGGACTTGAATTTGCGTGGTGAGGTTTTGCGGACGCATGGGGTTCACAACCATGCCGCGCTTCGGGGCACGATCCACAACGCCCATTTGCGAGAGGATGCTCAAGGCCTTACGAACCTTGTAGCGCGTTACCCCAAAACGTTGAGCCAATTCCGTCTCGGTATCAATGCGAGCGCCGGCTTTGGCTTGTTTGAGAATGTGTTGATGTATCTGCTGAAAGAGCGCTTCTTCGGCAGCGGCCGAGGGCTTCGTCGTCATACGCTTAAATCCGAACGTTGAGCTAAACCAGTAAGAGAAATGGGGTTAACGTCTTATTGTAGCGAAAAGCGTACTGGGTAGGGGAAAGGCCTTTTGCGGTGCTTTCCCTTGTAGAGAAAAGAAAAGCGAGAAGTGCTCTCCCCGCTTTTTGTGCTTATTCGCAGTCTTTTAAGGCGCTCTCGGCTTTTTCTTGTAAGCCGTAGAGAAGCGCTAAGGCCTCACGCGGACTCAAGGTATCCAAGTCCGTTTGGGCCATTTCACCCAGTAGCGCCAAGACCGAGTCAGGCGTTTGCGGTGTTTCCAGAGGAAGAGGCTCGGGTTCAGGCGTTTCAGGCAACGCCCAACCTTCTGCAAAGAGGGCGGCTTGTGCGCCCGTTTGCTCAGCGTCACGGTCTTCTAACTTTTGCATCATGGCTTTCGCACGACGCACCACGCCCGCGGGGATCCCCGCCAATTGCGCCACGGCAATCCCGTAGGAGCGGCTCGCCGGCCCCTCAGCGATGTCATGCAAGAAGACAATCCCCTTTTTGGTTTGCGTGGCACTCACATGCACGTTGGCGGCTTCGGATAAGCGCGCAGCTAGGGCCGTCAACTCAAAGTAGTGCGTCGCAAAGAGGGTGAGGCTGCGCGTCTCCGTAATTAAAAATTCGGCAATGGCGCCTGCCAAACTCAAGCCATCAAAGGTGGCGGTCCCGCGTCCAATCTCGTCCATCAGCACTAAGGAGTGGTCCGTCGCGTTATGAAGGATTTGGGCGGCTTCCGTCATTTCCACCATGAAGGTGGAGCGCCCACGGGCCAAGTCATCAGAGGCCCCAATGCGGGTGAGAATCTGATCGATGGGACCAATCGTTGCGTGGGTGGCCGGCACAAAACTCCCCATGCGAGCCAGCAACGTGATTAAGGCGACGCTTCGCATATAGGTGGACTTGCCCCCCATATTGGGCCCCGTGATGATTAAGCATCGACGCCCGTCCCCTAAGTGGCAACTGTTGGGAACAAAGGTTTCCAAGGTGGTTTCCACCACGGGGTGGCGCGCATTTTCAATGTCGATCGTGGACTTTTGGGTTAACTCGGGAGCGACCCATTGGTATTGACGTGCGTGCGTGGCGAGGCTCAAGGCCGTATCCACGTTCGCGACGGCTTGTGCCACGTTCATTAACGGCTCCACCCAGGCTTGCAGGGTATCAAGCAGCCCCTCATAGAGGACGCGCTCCAATTGCGCCACGCGCTCTTTTGCGGAGAGCACGGCGTTTTCGTGGGTTTTGAGTTCAGGCGTCGTGAAGCGTTCCACGTTTTTTAACGTTTGCGTGCGACGGTAGTCCTCGGGGACGTTCCCTGCTTGCCCCTTGGGGACTTCAATAAAGAAGCCCTGCACGCGGTTGTAGTCCACACGAAGGCTGGGGAGCCCCGAACGGTCACGTTCACGCGCTTCCAAGTCCAACAAATACTGCGCATTGTTGTCACGAAGGTCGCGTAACGTCGCTAACTCTTCATGGGCTGACGCTTTTAAGACGTCCCCATCACGAAGGAGGGTGGCGGGCTCGTCCAGAAGCATCGCGTCCAGCATCTCAAAAAGCGTGTTCGAGACGGTTAGCATCCCACCGTCTTGGGCTAAAGATCCGGTGGTGTGGTTCGTGAGTGTGGTCCCCAGCGCTTGAATGCCCGGCAACGCATCACGAAGGGCCGCCAGCTCTTTGGGACGCACGCGACGAAGCGCAATGCGCGCACTGATGCGCTCCAGGTCCGGCAAGGGTTTCAGGGCCGCCGTGAGGTAGTCTGCGAGCTCCACGTCGCTCACCAACGTTTCTACCGCCCCTTGGCGCGCGAGCACTGCGTCGGTGTCGAGTAAAGGCGCCTCCAAGCGACGACGTAACTCACGCGTTCCCATCCCCGTTTGGCAATGGTCCAGGACGCTTAATAACGTCGGCCCCTTTTCGTCACGACGCAAGGTGGCCACGATTTCTAAATTACGACGGCTCGCCGCATCAATACGCACAAAGGCCGTGGCCTCATGGCGCTTGAAGGGGCGCAAATAGGGCATCGCATTGACTTGAGTTTCTTCCGTGTAGTCTAAGAGGGCGTTGATGCCGGAGAGCAGTAACGTTTCCCCCTCGAGCCCCCACGCGTCTAACGCTTCTAAGTGAAAGAGCGTTTTGAGTTTCTCAGCCCCACGCTCCCCGTCAAAGTGCCAACGGGGTACCGACGTGAAGGTCCACTCGGAAAAGCGCGCACGAAGCTCAGCCTTTTCCTTTTCATCAATGAGAATTTCTGCAGGACGCAGGCGTGCGAGTTCACTCTCTAAGCCCTGGTCGTCCACGACGCACCCCTCAAAGGTGCCGTTACTTAACGTTAACCAAACGAGGGCACGTTCCCCCTTTTTGCCGCGCGGCGGGGTGACGGCACAGAGGCTCGCATCCTCTTTACTTTTGAGTAAGTTTTGATCCGTCAGGGTGCCTGGCGTAATGATGCGGGCGATTTTGCGCTCCATCAGCCCTTGACCGGGCACGCCAAACTGCTCGGCAATGACGAGGGACTCACCCATCGCCACCAAGCGCTCAATGTACTGGTCGAGACTCACCATGGGGATCCCCGCCATCGGAATGGGGGCACCGTCAGGCAATTTGCCACGCTTCGTGAGCGTAATCCCAATCAAACGATTAATGCGAATGGCATCGTCAAAAAACGTTTCATAGAAGTCCCCTAAGCGGAAAAGCATCAGGGTGTTGGGATACTGCGCCTTGAATTCTACGAATTGGCGCATCGCGGGCGTTAACTTCTCGGCCTCGCTCAAGGGAGGCATGGTCGTCGGTTCAGTCATGGGGGCGCCGAAATCTCAAAGTAAGGATTAGAACCCTTTATTTTAGCGTGTCGACTCTGACTGTGCGGACAAAGAAAAAGGGCCCCGAAGGGCCCTTTTGGTGGGAGCGAACGATTAGGCGATGGGGCCAACGTTACCCACGATCGGCAACAGCTGACCGAAGACGCGCGGGGTGCCCGCACAGACCTGACCCGAGAGGAGCCAGTCTTCGCCGCCCTTGAGGTCGGTGATTAAGCCACCGGCTTCCTGAACGAGCAAGGCGCCAGCAGCGATGTCCCAGGGCTTTAAGCCCGATTCCCAGAAGCCGTCATAGCGACCGCAGGCCACCCAGGCCAAATCCAAGGCGGCCGAACCCGGGCGACGAACGCCAGCGGTGCGACGCGTCACGCGCATGAAGGTGTCCATGTAGCCTTCGAAATCGTCTTCGCTACGGAAGGGGAAGCCCGTCCCGATCAAGGCCTTGTTTAAGTCCTTGCAAGCCGACACACGAATGCGACGGTTGTCTAAGAAGGCACCGTGGCCACGCGCTGCGGAGAAGAGTTCGTTCTTGGCGACGTCATAAACGACAGCAGCCACGATATCGTCCTTATAGCGAAGGGCGATGGAGACGGCGTACTGGGGAATGCCGTGGATGAAGTTCGTGGTCCCGTCGATGGGATCGATAATCCACGTAAAGTCCGAATGGCTACGACCGATCTGACCGGCTTCTTCCGAGAGGATGGCGTGCTGCGGGAAGGCCTGCTGAATCACGCGGATGATTTCTTGCTCTGCAGCAAGGTCAGCGCTCGTCACGAAGTCGTTCACCGACTTGTTTTCCACGCGGACGTTCTGCATGTCAAGAGCCGCACGGGTAATAACGCTGGCGGCACGACGGGCCGCTTTAATAGCAACGGGAAGATAAGTCGAAGGCATATAACCAATAAAAGTAGAGTCAAACAATAAAAGGCGTTGGCAAAAGAGCACGAAAAAGGGGCTTTTCCTTGCTTTTTACCCCGAAGGGATTCGGTTGCCGTTTCTTTAAGAACCTGTGATTTTAGCAAAAACCCCGAGTTAAAGCGTTGGGCGGTGCCCGTCTTTTCGCGGGTTTTGGGTAAAATGAGCCCTGATCGTGACACGGGTGTGGGGGAAACCCAACCCGCCCGTGTGAATTCCTTTCCCTTCTGCCCCTAAGGATCCCGTAGGCGTGAAAACCGTTTCTGAACTCAGTCGTCGTGTGCGTTTTATTTTGTGTGAACCCGGTCATCCCGGCAATATCGGGATGGCGGCACGCGCCATCAAAACGATGGGGTTTCGCCGTTTAGTGGTGGTCAACCCACGCGTTCCCGACTACAAAACGGATAAAGAAGCCATCGACTTTTCAACGAGTAGCGTGGATGTGCTCCAAAACGCGGAAACCGTGTCAACCCTTGCCGACGCCTTGGACGGGGTCACGTTTGCGTGGGCCCTTTCTGGGTACGACCGTGAATTTGGGCCCCGCTTAGAATCGATTCGCGTGGCCGCCCAGGAGAGCCAAGCCTGGTTACGTAATGACATGGGGGAAATCGCCTTTGTGTTTGGCACGGAGCGTACGGGCCTTAGCAACGAAGAAATTCTTCAGTGCCAGGGGTGCGCAGCGATCCCCGCGGACCCGGAGAGTTCCAGCTTAAACCTGAGTCAAGCCGTGCAGGTGGCCGCCTACGAAATGCAGATGGCGTTGGATGCGGGTGAAGGCACCCAAGACGAATTCTATGCGTGGCAGTCTCGCTTTGAAGACGAAAAGCCCGCGGACTTGGCGCAGGTGGAAGGCTTTATTGAGCACTTTGAAAAAGCGGCCATTGCCTGTGGGGCCTTAAATCCAGAAAAGCCCAAAAACTTTACCCCCATGGTGCGTCGATTGTTTGCGCGCAGTGGCCTCACGCAGCGTGAAATTGATTTGTTGCGCGGGGTGTGCGCCGCCGTGATTCGCCCCAAGGCAGAGCGCGCCGGGACGAAAAAGGGGAAGCTTTAAGTCGCCTCTCTCCAATGGGCCCTCCTTCTAGGGGGCGACCTATGCGACAATAAAAAGAATTCGGTCGGAGACGGCCTCTTCTACCCAAACCAACTTCGAGACCCAAAAGGAAGCGTTTTATGTTCCAACACGCCCGCGAGCTCATTGACACGATTCGTGAAAAAGACCCTGCCGCTCACTCTGACTGGGAAGTGGTGCTTTGTTACCCCGGGTTCCATGCCGTGGTCATGCATCGTTGGTCGCACTGGTGTTGGATTCAGGGGTGGCGCACCCCGGCGCGTTTCATTTCGCACGTTGCCCGTTTTTTAACGGGGATTGAAATCCACCCGGGCGCCAAATTGGGGCGTCGCGTCTTCATTGACCACGGGATGGGGGTCGTCATTGGCGAAACCGCTGAAGTGGGCGATGATTGCACGCTCTACCATGGCGTAACGCTGGGGGGCACGTCTTTAACCAAGGGCGAAAAGCGTCACCCCACCTTAGAGCGCGGCGTCATTGTCGGGGCCGGTGCCAAGGTGTTAGGGGGCTTTACCGTTGGGGAAGGCGCTCGTATTGGATCGAACGCCGTGGTTGTAAAGCCCGTGCCAGCCGACACCTCCGTGATGGGGATTCCGGCGCGTCAGGCGGGCCACAAAGAGAAGAGCGAAACCCAGCGCAAGTTTGAAGCCTATGCCGTTTGCTTGGATGGGGAAGATCCCATTCAAAAGAAGATGGCCGAACTCCAAGCCCTCTTAAAGGTGCAGGATCAGCACATTGATGAGCTGATGGGCAAACTCGACGAAGTCTGTGCGAGCGCCCCGAAGGACGCAAAAAAGCGACCCGCGAAGAAAAAGGCAGACAAAGCCTCGTAATCGATTGACGAAACGGGACACCCCTTCAAAGAAAAAGGGCGTGTCCCGTTTTTTTTAGCGTCGTTTCTTGGGCGCAATGGCGCTCATCACATCGGCTTCAAACTGCAACAGTGTCTCGTCGTTGGCGAGCTCCGCGCCCGAGAGTCGGAAAACGTCTTCGACGCGCTCCCCGAGGGTGGCAATTTTGGCCGTTTCCAAATTCACATGCCACTTGGTAAAGACCTGGCTCAAATCAAAGAGTAGCCCCACACGGTCGGTGGTGGTAATGGAAAGAAGCCACGTTTTCCCACGCTGCGTAGGCACCATGTGAAGTTCTGGCGGCGTCGGAAAGTGTCGGGAACGGCGAGAAAGCCGTCCGCCCGAGTAGGGGAGAATTTCCCCGTCACCAAACGCTTCTGGCAACTCACGCTCAATCGTCTCCACTAAGCGGTTGGGCTCATGATGGGCAAAGCGATCGGTCAATAAAAAGGTGTCAATCACTAAACCGTCGACCGTCGTGTGAATGCGCGCATCCAAGACGCTCAACCCCAAGTGCCCGAAAAAGGCAACCGCGCGCAAAAAGAGGTCTTTACGGTCAGGCATCGACAGCAACACTTCAAGCCCCTCAATCTTGGGGGCTAAACGCACTTTCACAATGGGGTGACTGGGATCGAGCCCCAAGGCTGCTTGACGACGTCGACCCAAACACAATTCCTTGGTTTGCCAGGCGATATCCTCGGCGGTGTTACGCATCAAATACACCACGTCCAAGGTGTCCCACAGGGCTTGACGTTCGTCTTCGGTAATCGCATCCGTTAAGAGGGCTTTGGCTTTTTCTCGGCGCGCTTCAAGCGTATCGGCAACGCTAGGCACGTCGCCCTGCTGGCTCACAAAGGGCAGGCTCGTTAAGTAGAGCCCCTCTAAAAGTTGCGCTTTCCATGGGGTCCACACCTTGGGGCTTGTTGCCCGAATGTCTGCCACCGTCAATAAGTAGAGTGCATCCAAATAGGGTTTGCTCCCTACGGCTTTCGCAAAACGGGCAATCACTTCCGGATCGGACGTGTCTTCTTTTTGCGCCACCTTACTCATGAGTAAGTGCTCACGCACTAAAAAGACCACAAAGTCCGTCGTAGCTGGGTCAATGGCCCAGTCTTGGCAAAAGGTGGTGAGTGCCTTCGCGCCAATTTCGGCGTGCTGACCCCCTTGCCCTTTACCAATGTCGTGAAAGAGTGCGGCTAAAAGGAGGGGCCACTTCTCGGGGATGGCCACCGCCAACTGCGAACATAAGGGGTATTCGTGCGCGAACTCACTTTGCGAAAAACGAGCAACGTTTCGCACACAGCGAAGCGTGTGTTGATCCACCGTAAAGATGTGGTAGAGGTCGTGCTGCATTTGCCCGACCACGGGCGAAAACGCGGGGATAAGTCGCTCAAGCACCCCCCACGCGTTTAATAACTCCAACGCCTGATCGGCGTGCTTCATGGCTAAGAGCTTTAAAAAGAGGGCACGATTCTCGGGGTTATGTCGAAAGTCCTCGTCAATGACCTGCGGGGCAGCATGCCAAATCGCACGCATGAGGCGCGTGGAAAAGCGCGAAACGCCGGGCGTCGTAAAGCGCAAATAAAAGGCGCGCAAGAGTCCTTGCGGATCGGCTTTGAGGCCAGAACGCGAGAGGAGGTCGAGTTCATTGCCCACCAATGCAAACGTCTCATCCAAGGCGACGGGCTCCGTTTCGCCCCGTCGCCCAAAGAGGTGCTCTTCTAAGGTTTGGATTTCAATTTGGTTAATCTGCGTAACGGCTTTGGCTTCCAAGTAAAAGCGCTTCATCAAGCGTTCACTGGCGCGCTGTGCCCCATCGGGCCCGACTCCTAAGCGCGCGGCTAAGGTTTCTTGCACGTCAAAAAGGAGTCGATCCTCATGGCGCTTGGTACTCAAATGCAGCGCAATGCGATAGGTTTGCAGCGTTTTATGCGCTTCCATTAAACGCTCATATTCGGCTTGGGTGACCAAGTGCTGCGTGGCCATCTCTTCCCAGTTGCGCGCTAGCCCCGCGGCTTTGGCGCACCACAAAAAGACCTGGAGGTCTCGAAGGCCCCCAGGGCTTTCTTTGAGGTTGGGTTCCAGCGCATAGGGCGTTTCTTCAAAACGCTGATAACGACGTTCTCGCTCCAGCATCTTGTCTCGGAAAAAGTGACGCGGATTGAGGTCCTTGAGAAAGCGGGTCATTTCCCCTTCTAAGAGGGCTTCACTCCCAAAGAGAAAACGGTGCTCTAAGTAGGTGGTCGCCACCGACACGTCTTTGAGGGCTTCTTCATGAAAGGCCTCGGTGTCGCGTACGCTCAAGCCCACCGATAACCCAAAAGACCAAAGGGCCGTGGAAAAGGCTTCCAAGGCTTGAGACATCGGCTCGGTGAGATAAGGGGACCCCACTAACACCAAGAGGTCAATGTCAGAGAAGGGGTAAAGCTCCTTTCGACCATAACCCCCGACCGCCGCAACCGCTAACCCCGTTTCGGGAAGGAGACGCTGGGCTAAGCCCACGATCGCGTCGTCCAGCGCGCTGGCGTGCTCAGACAAATACCGCTCTGTATCAAAATCACGGTCAAACGCGACTTCCAATTGGGCGCGTTTTTCTTGAAACACAGTTTTTAAGTCTTCCGTCAAGCCTTTCAAGACTTTAGGGCTCAAAGGAAAGGTGAGGGAAGCGGGCGTCGCGTGGGTCATACCGGGTCCAGACAAAAGGAAAGGTCAATCCTTTCATCTTACCCTAGGGATCCCTTTTAAAGGGGCTTCTGTGTGGTGACGAGATTCGTTGAACTGTAAACCTTAACTGTAAACCTCTCGTTAAAAGTTTACAGTTCACGGTTCGATTGGAACAGTAAGCTCTTTGCAGTCAGCCGTCTACAGTCAATGGCGAACTGTCAACTGTAACTGTAAACCTAAATAAGTCACCGTTACAGCGAGATAGAAAACATGGCTGAAGTGTTTGGGCTTTCTCAAACGACAAGGTTTTGTTATTTTGAGTGCGCGTTGACAATTGTATGTTCATGATATTGCACATATTTGTTGAGTCCAAAGGGGGATTCTTGAAATGAGCAAAACGGAGCTTGTCCTTTGTCGAAAGCTGGTGAGAAAGTTCAAATCTGCCTGGACTAGACAACTGTAAACCTCAACTGTAAACTTATTCTAAAAGGTTTACAGTTACTGTAAACTTAGCGTGTTGTTGATGCGTTAAGTGGGGTGGAACACATGATTGTTGAAAGAGAAGTAAAAAAAGCGATCCTTCATATGCGCAAGCTTGGGACTGATACCCAACGCTGTGAAGTCAAAGAGGCGACGCACGACGTGCCTAAGAGCCTTTTGGCCACCATCTCGGCCTTTTCTAATATGCACGGCGGGATGATCATTCTTGGACTGTCAGAGAAAAATGGGTTTCGTCCAGTCCCGAATTTTGAGGCACACAAAATCTACTCACAACTTCAAATCATTGGGGATCAACTGACGCCGGTGGTTCGAATGGAAATCGACAAGGTGATGTTTGAGGATCATCTGCTTGTTGTGGCCCAAGTCAAAGAACTTACACGAAGCGAAAAGCCTTGTTATGTAACGGCCCAGGGGCGCAGTCACGGCTCCTACATTCGATCTGGAGACGGTGATCGACATTTGACCCCCTACGAGATTGACCGATTAGTCGAAGGAAACGTGCAACCCCAGTACGACCTGGAGTTTATCGAGGAGGCAAGTCTTGAGGATCTCGATCCAGAATTGCTCAATGGTATTGTTCGTCGTGCCAAACTCATGTTCCCTCGTGTTTTTGGCAAGCATTCTGATGAATTAATTCTTATTGACCTGGGTGTGTTGACTAAGGTTAACGGCAAAATTTGCCCAAGGCTTGCCGGGCTTTTAGCTGCAGGGCATTTCCCGCAGAAGTATTTTCCTAGGCTGGAAATTGTATTTACTAGCTATGCGGGGAAGACTAAATCGGACGATCGTCGTTACGAAAGCAGCCATGAAGTCGTTGGCTCAATCCCTGATATGTTGTTAGAGACGTTGTCCTTGGTCAATCGACACATGAAGACCGGGGCAGTGCTAGAGGGAGGGCTTAGGAAGGAGATTCCTGACTATCCTTTAGAGGCGGTTCGAGAGGCTGTAGCCAATGCCTTGCAACATCGAGACTATTCCCCCGCGGGTCGAGGAACTCATGTCCAAGTCAATATGTATTCGGATCGGTTGGAAATCCTTAGTCCAGGCGGCCTTTATGGTTCAACGACCATTGAATCGCTAGGTAAAGCCGGGATCTCTTCGACGCGCAATGAATTTTTGTCTCGACTTTTAACGTATACGAAATATGAGGATGGGTTCGTGGTTGAGAATAAGGGGAGTGGATTTTTCCTTATTGACTCGGCCTTGTCCAAGGCCTCTATGCCGCCTCCTGTCATTCAAAATTCGCTTACGTTTTTCAAAATTACTTTTGAAAAAAAGAAAACCCATGGCGAGGTCCCCTTTAGCCCATCAGGTAAGAAGGTGCAGGACTTTATTGTCGAAGCGTTGTACAGGCAGGATTCTGTTTCAATCAAGGAACTAACGCTGTTGTCCGATTACTCTCGAACGACGATTGCGAAAACTATTCGTCAGCTCGTTGTTGATGGGAAGGTAGAACCAACCATGGGGGCAAAGAGCCCGAAACAACGTTACCGCCTCAGTCGTGCGATATGACGATAAAGAGGCCTTGCACGCTGTTATAGCGTTCATGAGCAAGGGGGCAAAAGCCCCCTTGTTTTTCTCTGAATGGC
>JAHHRF010000035.1 GCA_020025955.1 Sutterella sp. | reverse complement strand
TTATTTACGCGAGTTTCTGGCGACTGTTGCGCTTGAAGTTTTCGCCGGGCTACGCGGCCTTTACCTTCCCGATTGCGATTAGCCCAACGGCCCTCTACAAAACCGCGAACCTGGCGAACACGTTCCCGGGCGCCACGAAATACGTCCATGAGCTTCGTCTCATTGCGCATTTTGAGTTGGCCATTGCGATCCTCGTGATTGGTTACGTGGCTATCCTCTACTTACGTAACCTCCCCGTCTTTTTAAAGGGCGCGGATTAAAACGCTCACGTTAACGGCTTTTTTCTCCCAGAGAAGAAGGCCGTTTCCTTTTTTGGGCTTAGCTTCTGGTTAAAATACCGCTTAGAAACCCGTTAATTTGACTCACCCTTTTTCCTACCCTCGCACCATGTCGACACGTAAAGTTTTATTGATGATTTTGGACGGCTGGGGCATCGGCCACAAAGACCGCGCTGATGTCATTGGCACCACCCCGACCCCGCATTTAACCCAGTTAACTCAAACCTTCCCGCACGCGCAATTGCGTACCGACGGCGAACACGTGGGGCTCCCTAATGGGCAGATGGGCAACTCTGAAGTGGGTCACATCAACATTGGGGCGGGTCGCGTCGTCTATCAAGACTTGGTGCGCATTAACCGTGCGTGCGAGCAAGGCACCTTGGGCGAAAACGACCAAGTGCGTAACGCGTTTGACGCCGCCAAGGCGCCGGGCGCCACGCTTCACCTCATGGGGCTCTTTAGTTCGGGTGGCGTGCACGCCTTAGACGCTCACTTCGTGGCCATGATTAAGGCGGCGAAAGACGCCGGCGTCACGGACATCGCGTTGCACCTCTTCACGGACGGGCGTGATACCGATCCGATGAGTGGCGTGGGCTTTGTGAAAGCGCTTGAAGCCCAATTAAAGGAATTAGGTGCCGGTCGCATTGCAAGCGTCATTGGCCGCTACTGGGCGATGGACCGCGATCGTCGTTGGGAACGCGTCAAACGCGCCTATGACTTGTTAACCCAAGGCGTGGGCACCCCCGCCACGGTAGCAAGCATCGCCATGCAAACGCAGTACGACGCCGGCACCACGGACGAATTCATGGAACCCATCGTGATGACCGAAAACGGCGCCCCTGTGGCGCTCGTGAAGGCGAACGACACCGTGATCTTCATGAATTTCCGTAACGACCGTGCCAAGGAATTAACGACGATGTTGGCGCGCGAAGCGATTGCCGAGGTCGACACCACGCCGTTGGCGCTCAACTTCTACTCTATGACCCCGTACGATGCGACCTTTACCGATGTGAAGGTCCTCTTTGACAAGGAAAACGTCCAAGACACCTTAGGGGAAGTCGTCGCGAAGGCCGGTCTCAAACAGCTTCGCATTGCGGAAACGGAAAAGTACCCGCATGTGACGTTCTTCTTAAATGGCGGGCAAGAAACCCCCTACACGGGCGAAGACCGCATTTTGGTCCCGAGCCCCAAGGTGGCCACCTATGACTTGCAGCCCGAGATGAGTGCTCCCGCCGTCACGGAAAAGTTAGTGGATGCCTTAAAGGCGCAAACCTACGACTTCATTTGCCTCAATTTCGCCAACGGCGACATGGTGGGGCATACGGGTAAGCGTGATGCCATCGTTGAAGCGGTCAAAGTGATTGACGACTGTGCCGGTCGCGTCATTGCCGAAGCGCAGCGTCAAGGCTACGACGTCATTCAGATTGCCGACCACGGGAACGCCGATCACGCCGAAAATGCCGATGGCTCCCCCAATACGGCGCACTCCTTAAATCCCGTGCCGATTTTGGTAGTGTCGGATCGCGTTGAGACGGTCACCTCGGGCGTCCTCGCTGACGTCGCCCCCACGGTCTTAACCTTGATGGGGTTACCCATCCCCGAGGCGATGACGGGGCGCGTTTTGGTGACCTTAAAGTAAAAGAACACTTCAACGCCCCTCTCAACGGGGGACCAAAGCCCCCATTGAGATTACCGTAAAGGTTCTTTTAAAACCCTAGAGGGGGCGATCCCCTTTAGGGTTTTATTCTTTCTCCCCTCATGAATTTTGTGTCCCCCTTTTTGTCCAAACTCTAGGCACCCATGTCTCGGGGCTCAAAGCCCCTCCCCTTTATCAAACCCCCTCCCTTTCGCCTTTTCCCTTCACAGGCCCAAAACGAGTCGGGTATACTTCGTTATTCATTGTTCGAATAACGAAATGAGGGCGCAGCCCTCTTCTTACCGACTCATGCTGACTCTTCAAGCCACACTCAATCGTGGACGCTTTTCACTTAACGTCGATTTGACGCTGCCCGACACCGGGGTAACCGCCCTTTTAGGCCCGTCAGGGTCAGGAAAAAGTACGCTCGCGGCGTTGGTCTCCGGGCTCTTAACCCCAGAGACCGGTTTGATTCAGTTAGGGGACACTGTTTTTTGTCACTTAGGGGACGGTGTTAAGCCCCCGGTCAACCTACCCCCACAAGCGCGTGGCCTTGGCTTTTTATTTCAAAACCATCGACTCTTTCCCCATTTGTCGGTACGTGACAACCTTTTTTTCGGTCCGAAACGCGCAGGACGAAAGCCCCCTGTGGACCCCCAACGCTTAATCGAAACCTTAGGGATTGAACACTTGTTGGATGTGTCCCCGCAGGAGCTCTCCGGGGGCGAAAGCCAACGTGTGGCTTTGGGGCGCGCCCTTTTAGCCGCTGAAAAAGCCTTGATTTTGGATGAGCCTTTGTCGAGTCTTGACGAAGACCGTCGTAACGAACTGCTTACCTATTTTGAAAAGACCCTGGCGTTAACAACCCTGCCCGTGCTCTACATCACGCATCGCCATGATGAAGCCGAGCGTTTGGGTAACGCCATTGTGCGTCTTAAAGAAGGGCGTGTCGTGTCCGTGACCACCAAAGCCATGTTGGATCCGCACGAACCCACCCACTAATTCATGACTAACTTTCCCGGTCGTCCTCAGGACCCAATGGGTCGACCGATTACTTAAAACAAAGGAGTTTTAAAATGAAGTTTTCGCTCAAAGCCACGCTCTTAACGGGCCTTTTGATGACCGTTGGTCTTGCTCAGGCCGAAGTGGTGGTGACCACGGGCGCCGGTTACATCCCCATGGTCAAAGCCTTAACCAAGGCCTATGAAGCCAAGACGGGCGAAACCGTCGCCAAGGCAGTGGGCGGCAACATCGGTCAGATGCTCGCTCAGGTCGCCAATGGCAATGGCGTTAACGTTGTGGTGAGTGATGACAAAGCCTTAGCCAAGTTTGCCCAGCATTTAGACGGGAAGCCCCAGCCCCTGGGCGTTTCCCCCTTAGTGATGGTGTGGCGTCAGGGCTTAACGCTTTCGGCTCCGACTGACATCACCAAGCCCGAAATCAAATCCATCGCTTACCCCGATCCCAAGGCTGCCATCTACGGTCGTTCCGCGCACAAGTGGTTAACGAACACGGGGCTCTTGGCTCAGGTGAAAGACAAGACCAACGCCGCCTCCCACGTCCCTCAGGTCATGGGCTATGTGACGTCGGGCAACATGGACGTGGGCTTTGTTAACGTTGTCGCCTACAAGAAGAATGCCGACAAGTTAGGTGGCCACTTCGATATCTTTGACCATGGCGCTGCCGTCAACATGCAGGTGCAGGCCGTGAAGGGTGCTGGTGACGCCAAGGACGTTCAGGCTTTCTTAGCCTACTTGAAGAGCGACGAAGCCAAGAAGATCATGGCGAACTTCGGCGTGAAGTAATTCGCTAAAAAAAGGCTTCAATCCAAGGGGGACAACCGTCCCCCTTCTCTTCCCCAAATAAACCGGGGCAATTCTTTTTCCTTAACACAACGCACCATGTGGTCCATCCTCACTGATCCCGACGTTCAATACAGTCTTTGGCTCACCGCCAAAACGGCCCTCATTGACCTTGGGCTCTTTTGCGTGGTGGTACCGCCCTTAGCGTGGGCGCTCGCCCGCCATCCAGGGCTCTGGCAACGCATCACGAGTTTTGTGGTCACCCTTCCCTTGGTCTTTCCGCCGATTGCCTTGGGATACCTCCTTTTAGTCGTCTTTGGGCGCTTTGGTCCCATTGGGCAATATTTAGAAGCCGTGGGGCTCCCGTTACTGTTCACGCAAACGGGCGTCATTGTCGCGGGCTTCGTGGCAGGGCTCCCCTTGGTGATTCGTCCAGTGGAGTCGGCCTTGGGTTCTAAAGGGCTTCAGGACTTAGAAGCCGCTGCGCGCGTTCATGGGTTGAGTAACACCAAGATCCTCACCCAAATCACGTTTCCCTTGATTCGCGTCCCCATGGCGACGGGCCTTTTATTAGGGTGCGCACGCGTCACGGGGGAAGTCGGCATCACCTTAATGCTGGGCGGCAATATTGCGGGGCGCACCAATACCCTCTCTTTAGAAATCTTTAATGCCGTGGGACGTGCCGATTACGATGTCGCCAACGTGCTCTGTGCAATTCTGGTGAGTTTAGCCACGCTCCTCTTTATCGCCATGGAAAATGTGCGAAAGCGCAGTGTCCAGCTCTAAGCCAAAAAACGAATTCTCTAGATAAACAAAAGGCGTGAGTTCCCAAGAAGGAATCCACGCCTTTATTGCGTTTAAAGCTCGAAACTTAGGCTTTACACTTCGCCTTACAGCCCGCTTCGCACTTTAAAACGAGCACGGCCACGAAGATTAAGGCATACGCGAGCAACTCCGCCGCTTCTTCGCCAAAGGACTTAAAAGCGCCCCAGCTAGCCACCTGGTGACCGGCTTCAATCGCGGCGCCATGGACCGATGCCCACATCCCCTTAAAGCCAAAGAGGCGGGAATAGACTAAGAGCATCGCCACACTCGGGCACAAGAGCACAAAGCTCTTCGTTTTCACGAGCTGAGCCAAGTCGTGCACCGTTTCTTTGACGCCCACTTTGTAGGCCGCAAAAAGGCTCGTGAGAAGCACCAAGACGGCGGGCCACTTCCAGAAGCCGTGGACGATCTCGTCCATATAGGCATCAAGCTCACGCACAAACAAGACCCCCAAGAACCCGGCCACCAGGATTAAGGCCCCACGTGCAAAGCCCGACTTTAAGGTCGAGAGCACGACCGCGACGCTTAAAAGCAAAAAGGCTTCTTGCCCCCATTCGACCATGCTTTCTACGGCCACCGGGTGCTTGAGCGAAAAGTAGTTGATGCCAATGAGCCCCACATAGAGAAGCGACACCGCCACGAAACCCATAAACGCACGACCCAAGGTCTTTAAATCTTCCGTCATAACCAAACAATAGAAAAAGGACCTTACCCGGAGGGCAACAGTCCGAAAGGTGAAGCGTAATGAACACGCCAAAAATTTCAAAAATTCTACCACTGATTCACCCAAAAACTTTGGGGTGTTTCGACTTTTGGCACACTCCGTGACCAAATCAAACGCGTGAGAGAAATCGTCCTTTTGACGGACGCCCCCAGTCCTTGAGTCGTCCCCCAGATTTTGTGTAACGCTTAAGTTTCTCCTTCAATCGTAAAAGCCCTCCAAAAAAGCCTTCACGTAAATAGGTAAAGGGGAATCCAAACCCTCTTCACAAAAGGGTATCTACCTATAATTAGAGGGTCATTTCCCATTGTGAAACACGGTCGATATGACGAAGATAAATTGACCGCCTCCCCCGCTTTTTTCAGAGCTCGATCCCTATGAAAGTGTCCCCCGTTTCCCCACCGCGTTTTGCCCCGCTCGTCGTGGCGTGCTGGTGCGTTTTTGCGCAAGGCGTAGAAAGCGCCCCCTTGAGCGGCGCCACCGCTGGCTGGAGCGCCCAAGGCGATACCCTTGTCGCCCAAACTACCAATGCCTTAACGCCACCTCAAGGCACCACGATTACGGTTCCCAACACGACTCTCACCATTAAAAGTGAGGTCGCAGGAACCGATCCCCTGACCCTCCCCTTTGCGACGACGAACACCGCGCTTAACACGCCTCGCGTGCGCTTTGATGATTATTTAGCGGGCACGCCGTACGCTAACGCGCGTCCCTATGCCATCAAAGTGGGTGAAAACCGTACGTTAACGCTGGAACTCCCTGGGCGCGACATGCGCCTTGAAGGGGGTCCCGTCACCGCCGTGGAAGTGGGACAAAACGCGTCCGTCGTTATGGATGTGAACGCCTTAACGGTAGGGACACCTTCACCGATCACGATGCCCACGACCCCGTGGACAGAGCCCGTGACCTTGTCGACGTCGACGGACGCCGTCACCGTGCAGACAGGCACTGCCCACTGGACGCCGGACACCTTTGTCTTAAATGCGGGGGCTAACCTTCACATTAAGGGTGATGTAGCGCTCAATAACGCGGGGACCTTGTACCTCTTGGCCCCCACGACCACGACGAGCCACCCCACCCTCACGATTGATGGGGGAGCAACCCTCAACGTTGATAGCCAGAATTTAAACACCTCCGCTTGGGTGGGCTCAAACGGCGCCAACCTGACGATCGAAAAAGGTTTAACCGTGCGCGGCATTGCCCGTTCGGGGACCGTGGTGTATGCGTCCCCCGTCAAAATGACGGATACGGCCATTCACCGTAAAGAACGCGACCGTGGCGCACGCATTGTGCCCATGGCGGGGTTACGTGCCACGAACGACGCCAACGTCACCATTCATGACCATCTGGATTTAGAGAGCCTCTCGGCCGGTCCCACCCGTGGGGTGGACATCAACCGCCACTCGGTCGTGACGCTTGAAAACCTCACCCTCACCGTTGCGGGGCCGGAGACCACGGGGTTTTGGGTGGATGACTTCGGCAAACTCACGGTAGAGGGCGACCATTTAACCGCAAAAGTTGCTGCCAAAGCGCTCTCGCAAGAACACACCACCGTGACGGGAGCGACGGGTTTGCTCGCCAGCTATTCGGCCGATGTGAAGTGGCTCACGCCCTTGGGCGATCAGCGCCTTCAAGTCACCACGACAGACGGCCCTATCACGGGGATCAAAGTCGATGGTGAAGCGAAGTTTGCCTCCACGGCGCGCGATTTTACCCTGTCGGTTGAGAGCGCCGCTGCGTCCAACCACAAGGACAACAGCACCATTGCCCTTCAGGCGAAGAGTAAAAACGCGGTTCAGGTAGACGCTGAATCCATCACGCTCGAAGGGACCACGCTCAACGCCCCTCTTGACACCCTGCGAGGCCAAGGGGCCTTAACGCTTAACGCGCAAGATTCGTTATCCTTGCGCGCGACCTCAACGGGCACTGCGAATAAGCGCATTGCAGCCGCCTACTTATCGGGCTTTAACATCCCCTATACGTTTAGCGGTCGCAGTCTTAACTTTTCGGCCGAGAACGCCATGGGGAAGGCCTTTGCCTTCAATACCCAAGACAAAAACACAGTCACTCTGACCGGGATTGAAAGTATTACCTTTAACGCCCAAACGGAAAAAACGCAGTCGCTCGCCACCGCGCTTTACATGGACCACGGGACGGTGACGTTGACCGCCCCCACGGTCGCGCTGTCCGCTGACGGTCATCGTGCAGAAGGCATCAATCTTCAGAACGGCACCTTAACGACCGATGCCGACACTCTGACCTTAACCACTCACGGCATCCAGTCGGCCAAAGGCGCTTACGCGATGGCGTTGGCTGGTGCCGTCAACCTGGTGGCAAAAGATCGCCTTCTCGTGACGGCAACGGCGCAGAACACCGCTTACGGCGTGCAACAAAAGTCCCAAATCCCCGTCTTAGTCAAAGCCCCCACGATTGAGCTCTCGAGTACGGCTTCGGGTCAAACGGGTGAGCCCTTTGCCTATGGGGCGGCTACGTCGGCTGCTGGCAAAAACAGTGAATACATTGGGACGTTAACGATCGAGGCGGAAAAGACCGCCGACATTAAGGCGGAGTCGTTTTACGCCATTGGTCTCAATGCCAACCGTGGCACATTAACGCTAAAAGGCGGGAACGCCACCCTGACGGCCACGAGCTCTAACGCCGGGTTCCCTGCTGACAAAGCCCACCGCGCAGAAGCTAAGGGGACGGCCACGCCCTTTGGTGGGACGCTTGTCATTGAAAATAATGCGTTGACGATTAATGCCACTGCCGACGGCAAAAAGGCGAAAGCCTCTGCGCTCTCGAATGGCTCAGGCACCACTACAGCAACCGTCACGACCACCGTGAACCTGACGGCCACCGCTTTAGAGGGTGATGCTTATGGCCTCACCAATGACTTGAAGACGGGCAACGCCTCCGTAACCGCTCCCACGGTTTCCTTGACGACTACGGGCAAAAACGCACAAGGGATCTCGCAATACGGTCAAACGATGACGGTGAACACGGACACCTTAACGTTAACGACCACGGGCGACAGTAAAGCCCACGGGATCTTTGCGGGGAATACGGCAGGGACCACAACGGTGACGGCCACCCAAACCCTCACGAACACCGTAACCAGCATGACGGCTACGGGCTTGGAGGTGGCGTCGCCTGGCGCCCTCACGCTCAAAGCCCCCACGGTTATGTTTGATGTGTCGTCGGTCAAATCCAATTTCAATGCCTATGCCGCTGGGATTGCCACGGTCAAAACCGCCAGCGACATTGTGCTTGACGGCGATCTCACCGTTAAAGCGCATGCCCTCAAAGCCCGTGGGATTCATGCCAACGGCGGCGCCCTCACCCTTAAAGGACCTCACATTCGTTTTGAAACCGTAGGGGATCGCACGGGACGTAAAACCACTGATCCTGTATCCGCCATTGGCTTTACCGCGATGTCTGACACATTGATTTCGATGGAAAGTCCCACCGTAGTGAGTGTGACTGAAGCGCGTGGTCCTAACGCCACTGCGTACGGGACGGACTTCCTTTCAGGCGGCTTAGCAGTGTCCCCTGACACGGACTTAACGCTTTTCGCAAAAGCTCAAGACGGCACGGCTCGGGCGCTTAATTTGACCTATGCTGGGAAAGCCGATTTAGAAGGCAAACGCCACCAGTTCGTCATGATGAGCGCTGATACCACGCCTGAAGCCGCCGCGATTTATCTTGATGAAAAGCGCTACGTGGAACTTACGATTGGCACCCCCAACACGAAGAAAAACCGCGTCATGGCGTTAACGTTTGATGACACGGTGACGGACTTCTCGCAACCCTTTGAGTCGTATGCCAACCAGAAGCACGGCTACGCCTTGGTCTCCCACACCAGTCGCGCCGTTACCTTCCATGGGGACGCGACCGAAATCATCGGGGACGGTGAAATTCATCACTCCAAGGTTCAGATCAGGGACCCCGTCGCCAACCGTTGGTACGGGGATGTGGCATTAGACAAGGGCGCAAAGTTGGCGTTCAACTCAACCTCGGACGAGGGTCTTACCGCTTGGTCGGGGAATCTCACTGCGCGCGATAACGCCACGGGTTCGCTCATCCTCGAAGGGACGGCGGATAAACCTATCCACCTCGACGGAACGTTTCGTGACCGAGCCCATCGTCAAGCTGACGGCACGGCGGACGTGAGCACGGGGAGCCTCGATTTAACGCTCGAAAACGCTACGTGGACGCCCACGGATCGCTCGGCTATTCATCACCTGACAGGTACGAATAGCGCCCTCATTGACTTAGAGCATCACCACGTCAAAGGCTTATTCATTGGAGAGTTGACAGGAACGAGCACCTTTAAGTTGGACTTAAATGCCGCCAACCGTAAAGAATCGGGCCTTCTCTACCTTGGCAACAACCAAGCGGATGTGAAGCTCGATCTGGGCGACATCACGCGCTTGGATTTAGCGAAACTCGCGACCTCGCCTTTGCGTGTCGCGTCGGTTAAAACCGGGAACGCCTTAACGTTAACGACGCCTCTGCAAGATACCGCGAACTATGCGTTTGAATTTAAGGCAATCACCAGTACCGATCCAGACGCATTAGCCGCCAACTCCACCTACGCAGCGTCGATCGAAACCCACCGCTTTAATGCGGACGAGGTCACCAATCTCATGGGGACCGACCCGATTACGCACTGGGTGTTAACGGCGACACGCAAGACGCCTTTGGCCCCCACGTACTTGGAAGCGAAGGCGGACGTTGACGCGGCCGAGCATGCGTTGGAAAACGCGACGGACGCCGATCGCGCACAACGTGAAACAGAGCGTGACGCGGCATTGACGGTACTCGCCACGAGCACCCTCACGGCCGAAGACCTCTTTATGGTGGATGAGCGTGTCACCCAAAACACGGACGCCCTCCCCGGCTTAGACGCCCCGAAAGCAGCAGCGATTGACGCGCAAACGCGAGAGGTAGAAGCCCTTCGCGACGACATGCAAACGTTAACGGAAACGGTGGATCAACACGACCAAACGATGCTCCAGACCGAGAACACGCTCGCCACCGTGGAGACACTGTCCACCGCCCAAGCCCAGCGCATTCAAACCAATACCCAATTGGCGAAAGCGCAGGAGCAACGGATCGCCGCCTTAACCCTGACAGGGAACGGAAGCGGCAAAGCGCTCTACCGCTTTAACCGTCGGTTAACGGAATCGCGCGAAAAGCTCCACCGAGGCTTAGCCATGAATGCGGCGCTCTCAGGGCTCTTCAAACCCTACCGAACGGAGCACGTCAATGTCACGTTCTCCTTCGGGGGCTACCAGTCCGAGCACGCCCTCGCCTTAGGGATGGGGTATCGCTTTACCCCCCGTTGGGCAGTGTCACTGGGTGTCGCCACATCGCTTAATTCCACGCAACACGTTCAAGGACGTGTCAGCGTCAATGTCCGTTTTTAATTGAATGAAAGGTTTACGTATGACTCGCAACACTACGATCTTTACAGCCATCCTCACCTTGGCTCTTCCCCTATCAAACGCCTTTGCCGCCACGGCACCCAGCCCCTATGAAACGCTTAAAGCCGAGGTTGTCGGCGCACAAAAAGCCTTAGAGGCTGCCGGGGGCACGGATGCTGCATTAACTCAAAAGGTTACCGAAGCAAAACTCAAACTCGCAACGGCTGTGATTAACGGGACGGACCTCTACACGGTTGACACCCGTTCTGAAGCCAACAAAAAGGCGATTGCGGAATTAAAGACCAAGGTCACCACGAATGAAACAGCGCTTGTCAACAACGCACAAACGCTCACGCAAACGACGGTAACGTTGACCGCCACGCAAAATAAAGTGAATGCCCTCGCCCCTCAAGTGACGGCCAACCAAACGAAGGCGACAGCCCTTCAACAAACCGTCACGGCACAAGGGGCGGCCATTGGGCAAAACGACCAGCTCTTAAAAGCCAATCAAGCAGCCTTAGCGGCCTTGTCTGCCCCCGGGCAAGATGTGACGGCGCTCAACCGACAGTTGGATCAGTTGGACGACGAAATGAAACGGGGCTTAGCGATGCAAGCTGCGCTCTCCGGCCTTTTCCAGCCCTATAGCATCGGGAAATACAACTTGACGGCCTCCGTCGGGGGCTATGAATCCGAACAAGCCTTGGCGGTGGGCTCGGGTTACCGCTTCAATGAAACCTTTGCCATGAAGGCAGGCGTCTCCACGGACATCAACCGCGAAGGCGGTGTCGCCTACCATGTGAGTGGCAACATTGAGTTTTAATCCCTATAAATCGAAAACGTAAACGCCCAAAAGGAAGAAGACCCTGATCACCAGTGTGACCAGGGTCTTCCTTTTTTTTCTGTGAAGCTTAGTTTTTTTCGCTCAATCGAACGTCTTTCTATTTCCCCCAACGGGAATACAAAACACTCGACTTAGCATTGTGAGCTACTTCGCTTCAACCCGCTTAGAGCTTTTCGAGCTTGCAGCAGTCCGGGCTGGAGCTGGGGGCTCGTGCCATATCCTGAATCAACACGCGGGCATCCGTTGGATCCACGTGAAAGCGCGTCATCATGCTTTTATCGGAAAGCTTTAACGTCACGGTACCATCCTTTTCGGACACAAAGCCGACGATGGGGCTCGGGTCCCCGTCTTTCACTTTCCAGGCAAAGCAACCAAAACGGTCTAACGTCACTTCGGTTTTCTGCGGGATGCCATCGTCATCTAAAACGACACCCACCCAATGCCCTTGAAGGGCTTCCGGGGTGGAGGCAGCATAGCTCGGCGTCATAGCGCTTAAGCCTAGAAGAAGCGCGAGGGGAAGGATTTTCATCATGGGGGTCTCTCCTTGGGGTTTAGGTCAATGTGGTGTCATAATACCCTTGATAGAGACGTCAGGCAAACTGGAAAGTCCAACCACTGGTTTCGCCTGTCCCCCACCCCTACACCCATCCAACAGGAGACACGTCATGCACGCCTCCCCGATTCCCGTCTTAGTGCTCGCTACCGGGGGCACCATTTTAAGTGAAGGCGATTCGCCCGAGCAGATGGCAGGCTACCGATTGCAAGGCCTAGAAGCCGACGATCTGTTGGATGCCCTACCTGGCCTCACGGACTTAGACGACATTGACCTTACGGTCGAGACCATCGCCTCCATTGATTCGGGAAGCATGGTGAGTCGCCTCTGGTTGGACCTCCTTCGTCGTATTGAAGACGCGTTGGAAGTCGCTCCCGAAACCCGCATTGTGGTGATTCACGGGACGGATACCTTGGAAGAAACGGCGTTCTTCTTGTGGAGTACGCTCCCAGAAGACGTCACGGTGGTCCTGACGGGCGCGATGCGCCCCGCGAGCGCCCTCTCTGCAGACGGCCCCATCAACCTTTGGAATGCCCTCTTAGCGGCACGAGCGGGCGTTAAGGGTGTGAGCGTCTTGATGAATGACACGCTTTTTTCTGGCGGCGCGCTCACCAAATCGCACCCGACGCACGTCAATGCCTTTTCTCCCACGTTGGGAAGCACCTTGGGTCACGTCACCGACGGCGTCGTTGCGGTCACGGGAGCCCACCCCGATGGGGCCGGTACCTTTGCTGACCAAGTGGACGCTTTAATGACGATGGAGACGCTCCCCGAAGTGCCCGTCTTTGTGGCGCACTGTGATGCCACGGACAACCTGATTCACTTGTGGCTCGACCACCAATTTACGTTGCCTGAATACGATCGCACGATGGGCTTTGTCTATGCGGGAACCGGAAACGGCACGATTCATGCGAACCAACTAGACGGCTTAGAGCGCGCCTTTGAGCATGGCTTTTTAGTGGCGCTCACGAGCCGCATCCCGCAGGGGCTCCTTCTCAAAGACTACACCCAATCGGGGCTTCTCTTTTGCCCTGAGCGCACCCTCTGGCAAGCGCGCACGCAAGTGGCCATTCAATTGGCACTCGAAAAAGCTGAACTCAACTAAACGAACACCAACGACCAAGCAACAAAAAGGGGAGCCCATCGAGGACTCCCCTTTTGCGTTTCAGTGGGGAAGAAACTTCCCACCGTTCTCTTTATTAAGCGTGACGCTCAGCCTTCAACTTGGCTAAACGCTGCGCACGACGGCAACCGGCAATGGTAAAGAGCACGTCGCTCGAGGAATTCAACCCCGTTTCGGTGGAGTCCTGCAACACCGACAAAATAAAGGCCACGGCCACAACCTGGCTCGCGATGTCGTTATCAATCCCGAAAAGGCCACAGGCCAAGGGGATAAGCATCAAGGAGCCGCCCGGCACGCCAGAGGTCCCTGCCGCACAAACGCTCGCCACAACGCTCAAGAAAATCGCAGCCCCTAAGCCCACATCGATATCCAACGAATGGGCCGCAGCCAACGTAATCACCGTAATCGTCACGGCAGCGCCTGCCATGTTAACGGTGGAGCCCACAGGGATGGATACCGCATAGGTGCTCTCGGGCAAGCCTTCACGGCGGCAGATTTCCATGTTGACAGGGATGTTCGCGGCCGAGGAGCGCGTAAAGAAGGCGCTCACCCCAGACTCACGCAAGCACATGAAGACCAAGGGGAAGGGGTTCTTGCGAATTGCCCACCAAACGATGAGGGGGTTTAAAACTAACGCCACAAAGGCCATCGAGCCCAAGAGGACCACGAGCAAGTGGGCATAGCCCCACATCACATCAAAGCCTTCTTCAGCGAGGGTCTTGGCGACCAAGCCCATGATCCCAATGGGGGCGAAACGAATCACCAACTGCACGACGAACTCTACGGCACGCGACGCGTCCGTTAAGACGATGCGGGTTTCAGGGTTGGCGGTGCGAAGCACTAACCCCACGGCAATCGCCCACGCCAAGATGCCGATGTAGTTCCCGGCGCTAATGGCGTGCACAGGATTGTCCACGAGGTTTAATAACAACGTATGGAGCACTTCCCCAATGCCGCCCGGCGCGGTGACGCTTTGCGCATCGCCCAAGAGCGAAATCTTCGAAGGGAATAAGAAGCTTGCTGCCACCGCGGTAAAGGCGGAGGCTAACGTGCTCATGATGTAGAGCCCCAAGATCGGACGAATGTGCATTTGTTCGTCAGACTGCTGCGCGGCAATGGCACTCATCACCAAGATGAAAACCAAGACGGGGGCGACCCCCTTCAAGGCGGAGACAAACATCGTCCCGACAAAGCCCAACTGAATGGCTAAGTCTTTACTGATGACTGAAATCACAGCCCCAACGATTAACCCCACCATAATCTGCTTAATGAGCGACGCCTGTAAAAACGGCATCGCGAAGCGAAACACCTTTCCTAACCGTTTGGCCATGAAGCCTCCAAAAATGTAACCACGAGAAAAACGTCAGCGTGCGCATCCCAAGAGCGAACCCGCTCCCGAACACGGTGCCTCCGTTATCGAAAGAAAGCGATATTACCCCATGGCAACGCCATTGGGTTAGGGTAAATCCCACATCAATGGCGTTGTTTTACCCTTTTTTTGTTTGAATCAAGCTTTCAAACGAGAATTCGGACGCTCAATTGCGCATTCCAGTGCCAAACGGCCACAAGGCAACCCCTCACCCGTACCCCCCTGCCCCCAGCACTTTGTTGCTTATGACAGGGGCTTGCCCTTTCCTTTAAAATGGGGGCTCTTTATTTTTCTGACGGGACGCCCCCGTCTTTCTAGATTTAACGCGCTATGACTTCTCCCCGCGTGACGGTAACGCTCGACGAGACGCTTTCGGGCTCCGTGTCCGAGTCCCTGTTGGCCGCACTCACCTCCCAAGCTCAAGCCCACCCCGAGGCTGAAACCTCGGGCGACATCTTCACGACGGCTCCCGGCCCTTTGGCACAAGCTCTAGCGGACACCTTGATCCCCGAGGTAGAAAACAACCTTCGAGGGCGCTTAGGGGTGATGGTGTTTGAAAAAGACGAAACCCTCGCGGTCGAGCTCGCCTTTTCCCCCGCGTGGACCGATTTGTCGATTGATCCCTTGACGCTCACGGAAGAGGACTTGTTAACGCCCTTATCCAAGCACAAGATCCCGCACTTAACCTTTGTGGATCGTGCGGGCGAGGTCTTCACGCTCAAAGAAGCCCTCTTTGACTTATTTTCCGCCTACCCTGCGAAGCCCTTGCGCCAGGGCGGCGCCGCCATTGAGCGCCGTAAAGCCCAGTGGCGTGGGGTGTTAAGTGAAGCGGAACGCTCGCCCGCGTTGGGGTTGCTTTCCAGCTTTAATGCGCGCTTTGCCCAAAACCCCTCTGCCAAACTCCTTGACCTGCGTGAATTCTGGGTGGGGACGTCGCCCACCTGGAGCATTCGTCATTCGGGGACGAGTTATGCGCCCCTTTCCGCGTTTCGCCCCTTGTTTGACCGCTTAATGCCCGAAATCGGCTTTACCCGAAGCCCCTTGTGGACGAAAGACGCGCCGGCGTTACCCATCCTCTACGAGGATGACGTGATGATTGTGATTAATAAGCCCTCACGCTTGGCCTCGGTCCCAGGCGTCCGCGAAGCCTTGAACGCAAAGCACCTGCTTGAGGCCACTCACGGGGAACTTCACGTCGTGCATCGCTTGGATTTGGATACCTCTGGCGTTTTACTCTTTGCGAAAACCAAAGACGCCCTCAAGGTGCTCAACACACGCTTTCGAGAGCGCGATACGGAAAAAGTCTATGTGGCGCGTTTAGAAGGCAAAGTCTCCCCGAAAACGGACACCATCGACCTCCCGATTGCCGTCAACCCCTGGGATCGTCCTCGCCAATGTGTGCTCTCAGAAACGGGGGGCGGCAAGGCGTCCTTAACCCACGTTGAAGTGTTGGGCTATGAAACGCATGAAGGAAAAGAGAAAACGCTCGTGCAACTTACCCCGCACACGGGACGCACGCACCAATTGCGCGTGCACTGTGCGCACCCCTTAGGCTTGGGCTCCCCCATCGATGGGGACAGCTTCTACGGGCACCTTGGGCAAAAGGGGGAAGACCCCACGACGCGATTGTGTTTACACGCCAAACGCTTAACCATTGCCCACCCCGTGACGGGTAACGTCATGGTCTTTGAGGCGGAACCTGACTTTCCGTCGTTCTAAAAAAAACAAAAACGACGGCCACAAAAAAACGCTCTGAGCCCCACGACGTGGGACAAAGAGCGTTTTCTTTAGTCAGAAGCGACCAAGCAACGAATTACTTCACGATACCGCAAGCAAAGCGAGCACCGCCACCGCCCAAGGGCTTGGGATTGTCGGAGTGGTTATCGCCACCGGCGTGGATCATCAAGGAGTGACCCTTAACGTCCTGGAGGGTCAAGCGGGGAGCCAACACGGGCTGCACAGCCTTACCGTCTTCACCGACGAATAACGGAGGCATATCGCCTAAGTGGGCGTCATCCTGCCAGGGCATGCCATGCTTGCCTGCCTTCATGGGGTCAAAGTGACCGCCCGCAGCGCCGCCTAACACAACCTTGCCATTCTTGGTGGCCGGATCGCAAGAGGGGTTGGTATGCACGTGGAAGCCATGAAGACCCGGGGTGAGCCCTTCTAAGTTCGGGGTGAGCACCACACCGTACTGGGTCTGTTCAAGCGTCACAGTACCGATCGGAGCAAACTTCCCTTCCGGGAGGAGCTTGTTCATCTGAACGGTCATGCTCGCACAGCAGTCCGCCATCGCAACACCAGCCATCATCATGAGGGAGGCTAAAAGCATCGTCTTTTTCATCTTTAATCCTTATGTCAGAATCTCGCCTGAGGGGAAACGCATGGGACAAACAAAGTCGAGCGTTTCGGCTACAGACGGGGCACGTTAATGAATCACGTAACCCAATGGGGGTGTCCAACATCAGTCGGGGTAACCAACGTCCAAAGAACGATTACCGCCTGACGGTGGGCTTGAGATCATTTGTAGCCTAAATAACCATAATTTGCAACGCCTGAGAGAAAGCAAAAGGCGTAGACCGTACACAGGATCTCTACCCACTAGGTTAAACACTGTAGAAAGCAGTTTCTGTGTAAGCTCGCGCAATCGCTTGTGGGACATAAGGTTGATCGCACTCTCCCCCCCTTTTAATCTTTTCAATGGCAAAAATAGCCCTTTCCTATTGAGGCGCTTTCGCCACAATCCCTGTGTTATTTCCCTTCACCTTTTCGTCCTTATCCCCGCTTCTGTCGTACGTGCTTTCCGATTTAGAATGCCCAGAAGAAGGAGAAACTTATGTCACCCATTCGAACGTTTGTGCTGGGGGTCGTCTTGAGCACCCTAAGCTTGCCGCTTCTCGCCAATCCTGTGACCCAAGACTGTACGCTCAAAGGGATCCCCTTGAAAGGGCGGGTGCAAATCGTGGATCACTTTCCTGACCTGCGAGTGAAAATCGTGACCACCTTCCCTGATCTCAACGTCAAAGAAGTCAAGCACTTCCCCACACACTGCGGGGAATGGCAGTTTGTTACCGCCTTCCCGGACTTTAAGATTCAACTGGTGGACGTCTTTCCTGATCTCACCATCAAGCTCGTTAACGCCTTCCCGGGTCGCCGTTAATACGAAAAGCCCAAACAAAAACACATTCGACTATTGAAGTGTGGATTTTAATAGCGTATAGTTATCAAACACCCAGGGACTCGTGAGAAAGCAAACGAAGCTGCACAGTGTCGCTCGGCTTTTCCGCTAAAATAGCCCCTAACCCCAGACGCGAGCGTGAAAACGTTTCCCGACGCCAGACCCCAAGGACCAAGTTCCCGCATCTGACGTCCGCCTATCGCGTCTTTGTTTCCCCTAAAAAATATTCAGAGGTATATCGTGTCCGCCTTAGT
>JAHHRF010000034.1 GCA_020025955.1 Sutterella sp. | reverse complement strand
TTTTGCACTAACTCTATATCCCGCTGGTTATAGAGTAGGTAACCCGTAGTTTAGGGAACAGAATCCCACGGGGGCGTTGTGCGTTGTTTAGGCGCGGGTGGCTTTGGCCGCCTCAATACGGCGCTTTACCAAGTCCACTAGGTAGGGATCGAGCTCCACCTCCAAGGTAATCACCCAGAGACGGGGATCGTTTTTGAGGGTGGGGTGCGTTAAACACTTCACTGCGTCTTTGGCGGTAATGAGAATGCGCTCGGCCGGATCCCCTTCAAAGGGATTGGTCGCAAAGTTAAAGTGGTCACCCAACTCCAACGTACGGCATTCAATGTCGTGCGCGCGCACCATGGCAAAGAAGCGCCCCGGCGAGGCAATACCAGCCGCGGCCAAGGTATTGAGCCCTTGGGTTTCAATCTCGTGGGCTAAGTCGTCCACGTCGACGCGTTGGCCCGTAGCCAACTGGACCGCCTCACCAAAGCAAGAACTCGCCACATAGCGGGGCGTGCGCGAACTCACGATCGCCTCATCCGTGGTGTTGAGCACAATGGCGTCCACCTCGTCTAAGCGCGAGGGACCTTCACGAAGGGGGCCTGCCGGGAGCACCCAGCCGTTTCCTAAGCCACGAGCCCCCACGACCGCTAATTCCACGTCACGCGCGAGCTGACGGTGTTGGAGCCCATCGTCACTCAAGAGCACATCCACTTCCGGGTGGGCGTCCAAGAGCAGGCGCCCCGCGTCCACACGGGCGCGTCCAACGGCCACCGGAACGCCCGTTTCTTTGGCAATGAGTAAAGGCTCGTCGCCCACGAGCGAGGCCTCACAGTCCACGGTAACGAGGCGCGGGGCATCGTCACGACGACCGAACCCACGGGAAATGATCCCAGGATGGTAGCCGGCCGCCTTTAAGGCGTTAACGAGCGCGATGGTCACCGGGGTCTTCCCCGTACCGCCCACGTAAATGTTTCCCACGACCACGACGGGTACGGGAAGCGTTTCAGGCACCGTATGGCGGGCTTTATAGCCGCTGATGGCGTAAAAGAGGAGCGACAACGGAGAGAGGCTCAAGGCAAAGAGCCCACGTTTGCTCCACTGGTGGTGTAACCACCCTTCTAAGGCAGCACGAGGACTCATAAGAAGACTCCGTGCTCAAAAGGAATGTTCGTCTTACGACGCATAGGTTGGCCCCCCAAGGGGCTCGGCGGTCGAGGTTTGTCTGGCATATAACAACAAAACAAGTAGCGCCATCGTCAGGCGCGGATGCTTAATCATAAGCGCAGAAACTCGCTTGTGAGGGATTGCATTGAAAAAATTTTCTTTTCGTTCTCACTTCTTAAGGGATTTAAAGGGAAGGGGAGCGTCCCAACCCGTGACCCCTTTGCCGTTTTGTGCTTGAGCTTTAGTAGTAACCCTGGGTGCTTTTCGACCTTTCACGGTCAGGAGCCTCACGATCGGGACCCCTATCGGGGGAAAGTCACCAACGACTGAAAACACCCCTAAAGTTATCCGCAAGCCTGTTAATAACCCTGTTTATAAGTTTCAAAAACACGCTCAATAGAGAGGGTAGGGCGAAATTGAAATCAAAAAACGAAACCAAATAGATATTGATAAAAAGCTCTATTTTTCACAGAGATATAAAACTACGCGTATCAATTTATGATACGAAAGTTGATAAAAAGTCGAGGAAAGTCAAGAGAGCGATAGGTTGTGAACAAATTCTGGAAAATTTTTCGACCACCCTTGACATCGACAACTAAATATGCGTTTCGAGGTGGGGTTTTTCGCAGAACTTGTTAAGAGCTTTGTGAATAACTCTGTTGGTAATCGTATAAGTCGATGACAGCTCGGGAAAAACCTATCCGTGCTTAAAAAATAGGCACGCTGTGTAAAACTTTTCGTCCACCACGCTCGCCCAACCCTTAAGCGGTTTTCTTTAGGGGTTTTCCCTTGTCTCTTTTTTGGGCGTTTTTTTCATCCAATCGCCTTTCCCCCGTTTTTCTTCCTTGGGCGTTATCGTCGGGTCGACCCCGACGGCAACGCCCATTGGGAAAACGTTGCGTGAAAGGAGCTTAGGCAAAGCACCCCCACCTAGGCGAATCATCGTCTAAGCCCCAAGCGGATTTCGCCTAAAATGAGAAAATGGACGCGTGTAAACGAGTGCCAACGGACGCACGATTCGGTTTTGATTCGTTTTCATACCGTTTCGTCCGCACGCCCTCCTTTTCTTTTTCCCCTTCGCTTTTCTCGAGACTTCAAGCCATGGCGATCTTTGACCTCAACTTTGATGCCCCGTCGTTAGCCACGCCGAGTGCCTCGTCGGTAGTAAGCGTGGGTGACGTGGTGCGCTCCGTGGGCGACGAAGTGAGCCAGCTCTTTCGACACGTCTGGATTGCGGGCGAAGTGGGGAATTGCTCCACGTCGAGTGCTGGGCACACCTATTTCACGCTCAAAGACGATGTGGGTCAGATCAACTGCGTGCTCTTTAAGGGGGAGGCAGAACGTCACCGACAGTCCCCCATCGCCATGGGGCAAAAGGTGGAAGTGCGTGGCGTCTTGGGGGTGTACCCCAAAAGCGGGGACTTACAGATTCGTCTGAGCGATTGGCGCTTAGCGGGGTTAGGCGCCCTTTATGAAGCGTACCTCGCCCGAAAAGCCCAATTGGCTCGAGAAGGGCTTTTCGATCCGGATTTAAAGAAACCGTTACCCCGCTTTGTGAAAAGCATTGGCTTGGTGACGAGCCCCCAAGGGGCGGTGGTCCATGACGTGCGTCGTACTTTAGAGCGACGAATGCCCTGGACGGCGCCCCACCGAATGCTCTATTCCACCCAAGTCCAAGGGGAAGCGGCCCCTGCGCAAATTGTGGCCGCCTTGAAGCGCGCCGATGCCGCCGGGCACGATGTGATTTTGCTCGTGCGCGGTGGGGGGAGCTTTGAAGACCTTTTTTGCTTTAACGACGAAACGCTGGTCCGCACGCTGCGAGAACTCAAAACGCCCGTGGTCACGGGGATTGGGCACGAAGACGATGAGACCTTGGCGGGGTTGGCGTCCGACTTAAATGCGTCCACGCCGACGGCGGCTACCGAACTCTTAGGGCCGTCGCTAGACGAATGGTTGGGCGTCTTGGGCTACTTTGAAGACGTGGTCACCCGACGCTTTGAAGAAACCTTTGCCTATGGCACCGAGCGCGTCGACCGTGCGGAGGCGTTGCTCGCGAAGCCCCCCATTTTGGAACGAGGTGACCAAGCGTTAAACTCCGCGCGCGTACGGTTACGTCAACTGATGAGTGCCCAGTTGGAACGAAGCCTTGAGGCTTTAGAACGCCAGGATAAACAATTACCCCTTGCGCTTTTCCGTTATCAGGAGGTTGCGCAGAGTCGCTTGACGCGTGCCGCACAACAGTTAATGAATCCTCAGGCGCTGGTGGGATTAAATGCCACACGCCTTGAACAATTAACCGCTCGCTTAACGCAAGGGGCCAGTGCCCAGGTTGAGGGCCGCCTGAAAACCCTCTCGCAAGTGGAGCGCCACTTTAAGTCGGTCGCCCACCAGCCCGTTTTGGATCGCGCGCAACGGCTCGACGCGCAAGCCCAAGCCTTGGCAGCGCTCTCGCCTGAGCGTCCCCTGCAGTTGGGCTACGCCATGGTAGAAAAGGCTGGCGTCGTCGAAGAGGGGATTGCGGGGATCGAGGTCGCTGACGAATTGGTCCTTCGGATGCGCGATGGGACGCTTACCACCACGGTGACCGCCCGCCGGCCGTCTGAAAAACAACAGGACTGTGAAAAAATGTAAGGGCTCAAGGACGGGTGAGAACCCTCCAAAAAGCGATAACCCTAGGGGCACTAGAGGTAGACCCCAATAGGGTAGCCCTATCTACGCCATAAGCGGAAAATTTCAGGGAAAAGGGCGTAGCGCCTCCCTCTTTTTTGTTCGATAGCGCTACAATCACCCTAACCGAATTCCCGACCAATCAAGTAGGATTAGTCGGGACCCTCAAGGTGAAGTCAAGGGGAACCCCACCCCCTTTGCCTTGTCCCCTTTTCTTTTGGAGATATGCCATGAGCGCTTTTACTTTGCCCGCTTTACCGTTTGATTTAGACGCATTGGCCCCTCACATGAGCCGTGAAACCCTCGAATACCACTGGGGCAAGCATCACGCCTCCTACGTCACGAACCTCAACAATTTAATCGCTGGTACCGAATTTGAAGGCCAGCCCCTTGAAGCCATCATTCGTTCGGCTCAGGGTGGCATTTTCAATAACGCCGCGCAGGTGTTCAATCACACCTTCTTCTGGCAGGGTTTGAGCCCGGAAGGGGGCGGTGCGCCCAAGGGTGACTTGTTAGCCGCCATCGAAAAGACCTGGGGCTCCTTTGATGACTTTAAGAAGGCCTTTAGCGCCTCGGCCGCCGGGAACTTTGGTTCGGGCTGGACCTGGTTGGTGAAAAATGAAGCGGGTGAACTCTCGATTCTCAATACCTCCAACGCCGCCACCCCGTTAACGACGCCGGGTCTCACCCCGATCTTAACGTTGGACGTGTGGGAACACGCCTACTACGTGGACTTCCGTAACGCGCGTCCGAAGTTCATCGAAACGTTCTTTGCGCATTTGGTCAATTGGGCGTTTGCCGAAGCGAACTTTAAGGCTTAAGCGCTAGACTCAAACGCCAACCCCAAAACGGTTAAGGGTGACGACACCAAAAAACGTCCCCTTAGCCGTTTTTCGTTTTTCAGGTAAGATAAAGCTTTCAATACTTTCACGCGCCCGACTCAACACGAAAGGGTGAAAAGGACAAAGCAAGTGACTGACGTTTCCGACTTGTGCCGCGACATTCAGATGAAGTTGCCCGATGACATCTGGATGCACGATGAATTAACGCGCTATACCCTGGGCGCCCGCTACACGCAAGACTTCGCCGCCTTGGGCGATCGTCGCTTTATCTTTGGGGTGATCACGGTTCCGTTGAGCTACGCCGAAGACGAATTCACCTGGGGCTGCTGGGTCGAAGTGAGCCCTGAGGATCATGACCGCTACTTGGCGGCGTTCCGCAGTGACTTGGCCAACGAATTGCGTTTCGAAGGGACGCTCGCCAACGAAATCCCGAGCTACAGCGAAAGCTTAGGGGCGCGTGTGACGGTGTCTTGTTTTGAAGACCGTCGTCCCGTCTTTGAAGTGGATCCCGATACGGATTTAGGCACAGAGCAGTGCGAAGGCTTAACGGCCGAGGCGCACCGTGAACTCGATGCCATTCTCTTTGGTGACGATGAAGAGGATGAAGACGAGTTAGAAAACGACTTTAAGGGCGAATAACCCTGCCTCATGAAAAAAGGGCCGACTGGCGAATCGAATGCCAGTCGGCCCTTTTTAGTGTCGGGAAGAAGACTTAGTTCGTGCCCGTGGAGCCAAAGCCCCCGGCGGCACGGCTACTTGCTTCAAAATCGTCCACGACGTTAAATTCCACCTGCTGAACGGGGACCACCATCAACTGCGCAATACGCTCAAAGGGTTCAATGGTGACGGCGTTTTGACCGCGGTTCCAGGTCGAAATCATGAGTTCCCCCTGGTAGTCGGAGTCGATTAACCCCACGAGGTTACCCAAGACGATCCCTTTCTTGTGACCCATGCCAGAGCGCGGGAGAATGAGGGCGGCGTAGCCAGGATCGGCCACGTGAACGGCTAAGCCCGTCTTTAAGAGGTGGGTTTCACCAGGCTCAATCGTCAAGGGCTCGTCGAGCACCACGCGTAAATCCAACCCAGCGGAGCCCGGCGTGGCATGGCGGGGAAGGTGTTCACGGATACGTTCGTCGAGGATTTTGACGTCTAATTTCATCATGATAAGGAATCGCTAAAAAAGGAGAGTAAACCCCCTCAAATCGAGGGGGATAAATCAATTACGCAGTGAGTAAACGGGTGATGGCCGCCACCATGGCACGTGCGACCTCCAACTTGGGGGCGTCGCTCACGTCGATGACGTCGCCCGTGCGGGTGTAGAGCGTGAGGGCATTGGTGGCGCTCTCTAACGCGTCTTGGGCGCGGTTGGCGGCAATGATATCAGCGTTTTTCTTTTCGAGTTTTCCGCGAGCATACGTTTCACGGCGCGCGTCATCGGTTTCGGCAGCAAAGCCTGCCACCACCGTGGCCTTTCGGTTTTGACCCACCCACGCCAAAATGTCAGGATTTTCCGTCCACGTGACATTGCCTAAAAAAGGCGTCCCGTCTTTTTTCATTTTTTGCTCGGACACCGTCTCCGGTCGATAGTCGCACACGGCCGCGACCCCAACAAAGCAGTCCGTGGGCGTTTCTAACGCCGCTTGCACCGCCTCAAACATCGACTGAGCACTCGTCACATCGATGCGCGTCACCTGAGTGGGGGTAGAAAGCGTGGTGGGCCCCGCGATGAGGGTCACGTCCGCCCCCGCATCGCGCAGCGCTCGCGCTAAGGCAAAACCTTGTTGGCCGCTCGAGCGGTTCGTGATTGCACGCACCGGGTCGAGTGCTTCGACAGTGGGGCCAGCCGTCACCACGGCACGGCGTCCCGTTAAGGGTTTCGGAGCGAGGAGCCCAGGAATCAAGTCCCAGACGTCTTCAGGCGACATCATGCGCCCGTAGCCCACGTCTCCGCACGCTTGAAAGCCCGCGACGGGTCCCGCAAAGAGCACGCCATCCGCTTTTAACTGCGCGACATTACGTTGCGTGGCAGGATTTTCCCACATGAAGCGGTTCATCCCCGGGACGACCAAGACGGGAGAGCGGTGCGCTAAGAGCAGGGAACTTACTAAATTGTCAGCAATGCCTTGCGCCATTTTGGCGAGCGTATTGGCTGTGGCCGGCATCACGATCGTCAAATCCGTATCGCGCGTCCCTTCGATATGGGGCATGGCGTTGGAGGTTTCCGTGATGACGGGTTTGCCAGAGAGCGCTTCAAAGGTGAGGGGCGTGACAAAACGTTCAGCGGCTTTGGTCATCACCACCTGCACGTCAATGTGGTTCTTCACCAGTAAACGCAAAAACTCACAGCTTTTATAGGCAGCAATCCCGCCGGTAATCACCAGGGTGACACGACGCAGAGGAGGGACAGACAACTCAGTCATAACGGTCTCGGGTTGGGAAAAAAGGAGAGCGATAGCGCGCTCATGAACCTCTTATTTTACCGAGAAGCGTTGGGCCTCGTGGGGAGTGAAAACCCAACGAAAAAAACGCGTGAAAGAGGGGAAATCCTCCTTTCACGCGTTTTGTGGTGTGGCGTCACTAGTCTTCCGATTTAGGCTTGCCCTCGAATCTCATCGTAGACGAGCCCGGCGGCCCCGCAGCAAATCAAGATGTCCGCGATATTAAAGGCGGGCCAATGATAAGCCCCCGCATAGACATCAATGAAGTCGATGACGTAACCGAGCGTTAAACGGTCAATCACGTTACCGATGGCGCCTGCGGCAATACAGGTGAGCGACAGGGCAAAGAGCGTACGGTGGTTAAAGCGCTTTAAAAGCACTAAAACGACGGACGCCACCACAATCGCTAAGCCCGCAAAGAGCCAGCGCTGCCAGCCCCCTGCGTCCGATAAGAAACTAAAGGCCGCCCCCGTGTTGTGGGCTAACACCCAGTTGAGGCCCGGGAACACCGGAATTTGGGTCCAGGGCTCAAACTGGCGTTGGACGATGTGTTTGACCACTTGGTCAGCCACGACGAGCAACAAGCCCAGAGCCAGGTAGAGGCTAAAGCGGCCCCCCGAAGGGGCCGAGGAAGAACGACGGCGCGCCACGGCTCTCGTCCCTTAGGCGAAGAGGCGCTTTTCACCCGAACCAAAGAGGTTCGAGACACAGCGCGGGCAGAGGGTCGGGTGTTCAGCCACCGAGCCCACCGTCGGCAACACGTGCCAGCAACGGGCGCACTTGGTGCCGTCCATCGCGTCAACGTCCACCGTTAAGTCGCCGTCGGTGCTTTCCACCTGGGCGGCACTCACGATTAAGACAAAGCGAAGGTCGTCTTCCAAGCTCTGAAGGAGCGCTAAGTCGTCGCCCGAAGCCTTCACCGTGACACGAGCCTGGAGGCTCGAGCCGATGCGACCGGCTTCACGCAAGGCTTCGATGGCCTTCTGAACGTCCGCACGGATTTCACGTAAGCGAGCCCACTTGGCTAACAAGGCATCAGCGTCCTTGACGGCCGGCATGGCTTCGAATTTTTCCGTGAAGATCGTGCCCGATTCATTCGGCGAGAAGATCGCAAAGGCTTCTTCGGCCGTGAAGGAGAGGATCGGGGCGATCAAGCGTAAGAACATCCCCGTCACCAAGTACAAGGCAGACTGAGCGGAGCGACGAGCGTGGCTATTGGGCGCGGTCGTGTAGAGGCGATCCTTCAAGACGTCCAAATAGAAACCACCCAAGTCCACGGACGCAAACGTCTGGAGCATGTTGACGGCATTGTGGAAGCGGAAGAGCTTCATTTCTTCCATCACACCCTGACGGAACTGTTCCGCGTAGGCGACGGCCCAGCGATCCAATTCAGCCATCTCATCCACGGCAACCATGTCGGTAGCCGGGTTGAAGTCGGAGGTGTTCGCGAGCAAGAAGCGCATCGTGTTACGGATACGACGGTAGCTATCGACCACGTGCTTCAAGATGGTGTTACCTAAGCGCATTTCGCCCGTGTAGTCGGTCGAAGCAACCCAGAGGCGGAGAATTTCCACGCCATACTTTTCAGCCACTTCCTGCGGACGAACGACGTTGCCCTTGGACTTACTCATCTTTTCACCCTTTTCGTCCACGACGAAACCATGGGTCAAAAGCTGCTTGTAAGGGGGCTTGCCATCCAACATGGTGCCCGTCAACAAGGACGAATGGAACCAACCACGGTGCTGGTCAGAGCCTTCCAAGTAAAGGTCGGCCTGGTGACCTAAGGAGGCGCCATGGGTACCACGGAGCACGGTGTAGTGGGTCACGCCCGAGTCAAACCACACGTCAAGAATGTCGGTGGAGCGGTAGTAATCCTTGGCTTCTTCACCCAGGAAGTCTTCGGGCTTGGCTAAGGACCAGGCTTCGATCCCCTTTTCTTCCACGATGTCGGCGACCTTATCCATGATGGCTAAGGTGTCGGGGTGAAGTTCACCCGTCGTCTTGTGCATGAAGAAGGGCAACGGTACACCCCAGTTACGCTGACGCGAGATACACCAGTCAGGACGATTGGCGATCATGGCGTGCAAGCGGTTGATCCCCCAGCTCGGCGTAAAGGTGGTGGCTTGCACCCCTTCGAGCGCGGCTTCACGAAGGCTCTTTTCCGAGGCAGGCGTATCCAACACCCCCTTCGTATCCGCATTCGGGGCATCCATACGCACGAACCACTGGCTCGTCGCACGGTAGATCAACGGGGTCTTATGGCGCCAGCAATGCATGTAGCTGTGGTCCATCTTGTCCATGGCCATCAAGTTACCGGCCAAGCGCAAGACGTCAGCGACCTTGTCGGCGGCCTTCCAGATGTTTAAGCCACCAAATAAGGGGAGGGCGTCATCGAAGAACCCGTCACCCTTCACGGGGGTGAGCACGTCATCGTTCGTCATCCCGTGGGCCTTGCAGGTCATAAAGTCATCTAAACCGTAGGCGGGGGCCGAGTGAACGATCCCGGTACCGGCGGAGCTTTCAACGTAGTCAGCCAAGTAAACGGGGGAGTAGCGGTTGTAGCCCGCATCCATTTCGGCCATCGGGTGCTTGAAGCGAAGGAGATCCAACACTTCACCCTTGAAGGTGGCAACCACCTTACCCTGACCTTCTAAGCCATAGCGCTTGAAGGCGTCCTGCCAAAGGCTTTCACCCAAGATGAAGCACTTGTCATCGGTTTCCACCAAGACGTAATCCAATTCCGGATGCACGTTCAAGGCCTGGTTCGAGGGGATCGTCCAGGGGGTGGTCGTCCAGATGACGGTGTAGCAGGGCTTGGTGAGCGTCACGCCCATCGCGGCTTCAGCCTTGGCCTTGTCTTCCGCGGCTAAGGGGAAGGCGATGTCGATCGTGTGGCTCGTCTTGTTCTGGTATTCCACTTCGGCTTCAGCCAAGGCGGACTGGCAGTCAAAACACCAGTTCACGGGCTTCAAACCGCGGTAAACGTAGCCCTTTTCCATGATGGCCTTGAGGGCGCGGATTTCGCTGGCTTCGTTACCAAACTGCGTGGTGCGGTAGGGGTTCTCCCAGTCCGCTAAAACGCCCAAGCGCTTGAAGTCCTGGAGCTGCATGTTGCTCTGCTCCATGGCGTATTCACGCGCCAAGCTTTGCATCTTGTCGACGGGCAAATTCTTGCCGTGCATCTTTTCGATCACCACTTCAATGGGCATGCCGTGGCAGTCCCAACCCGGGGTGTAGGGGGTCTGGTAGCCTTCTAAGGTTTTGCCCTTCAAGATCATGTCTTTCAAGATCTTGTTCGCAGCGTGGCCCACGTGGATGTTGCCGTTGGCATAGGGCGGGCCGTCATGCAAAATGAACTTCTTCGCATCACGTCGAGCGTCAATCACTCGGTTATAGACCTTCTTTTCATCCCAGGCACGAACCCATTCCGGTTCACGCTTGGGTAAGTTCCCACGCATCGGGAACGGTGTGTCAGGGAGGTTTAAGGCGTACTGCTTTTCGCCGCCTTCGTTTTTGCCATTTTGCATGGTATGTCTCCTGGCCCCCTCGGGCTCTTCAGGTGATGGAAAAATTAACTGATGATGTGAAGAAAAAAGTGTGTCAGTTAAAGGCTTTGTGGTTAAGCGTCCGTTTTTTCGGGCGCTAACCCTAAAATCGTTCGGGCTTGACGGGCATCGTTGGCAATCGCTGCCGTGAGCTCCTCGAGCCCCGAGAATTTCTTTTCCCCGCGAAGTCGTTTTACGAACTCCACTTGGACCACACGTCCGTAAGCGTCCCCCGCCCAATCAAAGAGATGAGTTTCGAGTAAATAACGCTTTTCGGCGGTAATCGTGGGTTTGACCCCAAGGCTGGCGACCCCAGGAAGGGGACCGTCCGTTAAGCCATGGACCTTCACCGCGAAGATCCCATCCGTGGCGGGACGAGCTTTCGAGCCCGGCGGAATCGGTGCCAGATTCAAGGTCGGGAACCCTAAGGTACGCCCCAAGGCACGCCCATGAATGACGCGCCCCGTCATGGTGTAGGGGTGACCCATCATGGTTTCGGCTTCAAAAAGATCGTTCTGGGCTAAGGCTTCGCGAATTAACGAAGAGCTAATGCGCACGCCGTTGTGCATGTAGTCCGGGGCAATGTAAGTTTCGCACCCGATGTCTGCACAGAGTTCGTGAAGGCGTTTAACGTCGCCTGCTCCCTTGGCGCCAAAGCGAAAGTCTTCGCCCACCGTCAACCAACGCGTATCCAAACGCGTTTTGAGGATGTCCGTGACAAAGGCCTCAGGGCTTAAGGTGTGTAACGACGCATGAAAGGGGAGGATGTAAACGCGTTCAATGCCCGTGGCTAAGATGCGAAGCACCTTGTCGTAGAGCGTCGACAAACGCGTATGCGTTTCCCCGCGCAGGACTTCTCGGGGGTGCGGCTCAAACGTTAACGCCGAGGCAACGAGCCCGCGATCACGCGCGGCTTCCACCACATCACGCAAAAGTGCTTGATGGCCTAAATGCACACCGTCAAAATTCCCAATGGCTAACGCCGTTGGTTGTCGATCACTGGGACGCGGACACCCTCGAAATACATGCATGGATAAACGATTGGGGATTAGCTTCTGTCCCCGTTACTTTGAAGTCAAAACAATAGAAAAAAGGGCCTTGAAAGGCTTGAAATCCCTAGGGAAAGCCAGAAATTCAAGAGTAATGCTCAATTATAGGGAAAATTGCCTCGTTAACCCGTTTGTGAACGCCTTATTTGGTTTAAAATGAGCCGAATAAATCAAATGTCGTAGAACCGTGCCGTAAAGCGTATCGGTGAGGCTTGTTGGAGAGGCGAAAGGGCCCTGTTGATTGAGGATTGTCTTTTGGCCACGCCCAGCCCCTATGACGTGGTGCTCGGCCTGAGCCCACTCGTTTTCTTAAGGAATCGGGTCGGGTGCGGGCCGTCGTTTTTTTTGTGAGGGTTGGTTCCCAACGCGGGTTCCTGCTCTATAACAGTGTTTGATTTATAGGGATGGCTCCCTCGTGTGGGTTGAGCGGTCCGTTGTTTTGAATTTTTTTCTTTGAGAGTGCCTAAAACTTATGGCCCAAACCGAATTCCCCAAGCGTCGTGCCTTTGCGATGCAAAAGCCCCGTACGAAAGATCGCGATCGTGATGAACCGCGTCGTACCGACCGTCAGCGTGCTGCGGACAAGCGTCGTCGTGCTGAAAAGCAAGCTGGTAACGTCTCCCAGCATAAGGGTGACTTGACCCCGCAGAGCCGCATGATTTCGACCCGTGGGGGTCGTGTGCGTATCACGAGCTTGATCGTGGACGAATTAACGCGCGCCTTAGAAGTGATTTTGAAGTTGGACGGTCCGGCCGACGTGTTGATGAAGCTCTTCTTTAAGAGTAACCCCAAGCTCGGCATGCGTGACCGTGGACTCATCGCGGAAGGGATCTACTACGCCCTTCGTCATTACAGCTCCATGCGTTGGGCAATGCGCCCGATTCGCCCCGACCGTGCTCCCCGCTTAGCCGCCTTGGTGACCTTGGCGCGCCAGCATGGGGTGGATACCTTGTCGGAACAGACCATCGGTAGCGAAAAGAAGCCCTTGGAAAACGTGATGGCCGCGTTAGAAAAGCAGTTCGATTCGGCCCCCGCACACGTGCGTGCTGAATTGCCCCAGTGGTTATTCGACTTGGTGGAAGCCCAGTACACGGACACCGACGCCCTTTACCCCTCGATGTTGGTGGGGGCGCCGTTGGACCTTCGCGTGAATTTGCTTAAAGCAAGCCGTGATGAAGTCTTAGCTCAGTTGGAGGCGAGCGGCGTTGAAGCTCAGCCCACGCCCTATAGCCCGGACGGTGTGCGTTTGCCCACCAAGCCTGGTCTCACCCAGTGGCCCATCTTTAAAAATGGTTTAGTGGACGTTCAGGACGAAGGCAGTCAGTTGATTGCGCGCCTCGTGGCACCGCGTCGTCGTGAAATGATTTGCGACTTCTGCGCGGGTGCGGGCGGCAAGACCTTAGCCTTAGGGGCCTTAATGCGCTCCACGGGTCGTCTTTACGCCATGGACATTAACGAAAAGCGTTTAGCGGGGTTAGCGCCTCGCATGCGCCGTGCGGGTTTAAGTAACGTGCACCCCATCGTGATCGCGAGCGAACACGATAAGCGCGTGAGCCGCTTAAACGGGAAGTTTGACCGCGTCTTGGTGGATGCGCCCTGTACGGGGACGGGTACGTTCCGACGTAACCCTGACTTGAAGTGGCGTTTGAACCCGGAAGAGTTGGCTCGCATTAACGACGTGCAAAAGAGCGTCTTAGCGAGTGCTGCCCGCTTAGTGAAAAAGGGCGGTCGCTTAGTCTACGCGACGTGCTCCATCCTTGAGCGCGAAAACCAGCAGGTGGTGGAAGCCTTCTTGGCGGCCAACCCCGATTGGCACTTGGTGCCTGCGCGTGACGTGTTAGCCACGCAGAAGATCGAATTGGACGACGCCCAGTGGGAACGCTTCGGGGACTACTTCCAGATGCTCCCCCACGTGAATAACACCGACGGCTTCTTTGCTGCGGTCTTAGAGCGTACGCCGCCGGTCGTGGAAGCCCCGGTGGACACGCCTCCGGCTGAAGACGACGCCAGCGAATAACAGGTTCGCTTGCAACAAGGGAGTGCCTTCGGGCACTCCCTTCTTTGTTTGGCGCTTTAGAGTTTCTTTGCCTGGCGAAGCATCTCGAGCACTGCTTCAATGGGAAGTCCCGGCATCACCTTGCCGTCGTAACCCGTGACGGCTTTTGCCGCAAAGAGCGAATTAATGATGGCTTCCTCCGTCGCCTCAATGGTGGCGGTAAAAAGCATCGTCATGTCGTCGTTCGCGAGTTCCGTGACGTGCAAAGGCGTTTGCGCGGGATGAACATGCGGAATGCGGTTTCCTTCAAAGGTGGAAAAGGCCACGGCAAAGTCCCCAGAGCCGTTGGATCCAATGCCCCCGGTTTTGGCTAACCCCATAAAGGCACGTTTAGCCATACGCTCCAGGTTTCGAGCAAGCACGGGCGCGTCGGTGGCCACAATCATCATGATGGAGCCATCGGCATCTTCTAATTCTTTTTGACCTGGGTAGCCACCTAAAGCTTTCCCCACTTCAACGCCGTTGACCGTTAAAAAGCCACCAAAGTTAGCTTGCACTAAGACCCCGACGGTGTAGCCCCCAAGTTTGTAGGGCAATTGTCGAGAGGCCGTACCGATCCCCGCTTTAAACCCAAAGGCACGCGTCCCCGTGCCCGCGCCCACACTCCCTTCGGCTACGGGGCCAGAAGAGGCTGTAGTTAACGCCTCTAAGACATCGGCTTTCGTTAAAAACCGCTGACGGATGTCATTGATAATCCCGTCATTGGTTTCGCCCACGAGCCCGTTGAGCGATCGACAGTCGTCGTTCTCGGGAAACGAAAAGGTGTAGTCGATTAAGCCGTCTAATCCAGCGGCCACATTTAAGGTGTTTACCAACACAATCGGGGTTTCAAGGTTGCCGAGTTCTTTGACTTGTGGGTAACCCGCCATCTTCCCGAAGGCATTGGCTAAAAAGATGCCTGCGGGCACCTTCTCTTTAAAGACGTTACCGGCGTGCGGCAAAATCGCCGTCACCCCCGTGTGCGCCCCACGGGCGTCATCTCGCACCGTCTTTTGTCCCACTAAGACGCCTGGCACATCCGTGATGGCATTAAAGGCCCCTGTGGGCAATACCCCAAATTGAATCCCGTAGTCACGTGCGCGTTTGGTCATGGCGGCTCCTTGATCGATAACCGAAGGTCATAAGAGGGAAGGGCGGTTTCGTCCTTATCTATTCTCTGAGTTCTATCGTAGCTAGCCAGACAGGGGAATGGGGATTTTTCCCCAATGCAAAAAGGGCGCTGCGCCCCGATTGTCCTCAAATGAGTTCAATCGATACACAACACCCTTTAAAGCAAAAAGCCCGACCTAAATCGGGCTTTTTCGCCGAAAATCAAAACTCAATTACTTGAGCTTCGTTTCCTTGTAGACCACGTGCTTGCGAGCCACCGGGTCGAACTTGGAGATTTCCATCTTACCGGTGGACGTCTTCTTGTTCTTCGTGGTGGTGTAGAAGTGGCCGGTACCGGCCGTGGATTCAAGCTTGATCTTTTCGCGAGCGCCTTTCGCCATGGTGAATCTCCCTTATTTAGTTAGATTTCGCCGCGGGCGCGGAGATCCGCCAAAACCGCATCGATACCAATCTTGTCAATAGTGCGAAGGCCAGCCGTCGTGAGACGCAGACGAACCCAACGGTTTTCGCTTTCAACCCAGAAACGGCGATATTGCAGATTGGGCATGAAGCGACGCTTCGTTTTGTTGTTCGCGTGCGAGACGTGATGGCCGACCATCGGCGCCTTACCGGTGACTTGACACACTCGTGCCATCTCTAACTCCAGTGAAAATTAAAACAAATCATCCCGGGGAACCTCAAAGCAACCGAAGTTGCGGGCATCCTCACGAGCGGGAAAATACGAAATTATACGCCAAAAATCGCCTCGGGTCACGCGAGAACGCCTTGAAAAGTGTTCGGCGTTGATGACCCCACAGTGTCAGTACAGGGCATCCGAACCGTAAACGAAGTACAGCGAAACGTGGATTTTACTCGTTTTTACCCCGCTTGTGTGCGTTTTGACCGAAAAAACTTTAAAATTTGCCCAACTTCCCCTGAAATGAAAGGTCAATCGTGAAGATTTTACTCGCTCAGCCCCGCGGTTTTTGCGCTGGGGTGACTCGTGCCATTGCCATTGTCGAGCGTGCGCTCGCCATTTATGGTGCCCCCATTTACGTTCGTCATGAAATCGTGCATAACCGCACCGTAGTGGACGGTTTAAAGGCTCGCGGCGCCATCTTTGTCGATGACTTATCCGAAGTCCCGGAGGGCGCCACCTTGGTGTTTTCCGCTCACGGGGTTCCGAAAACGGTGAGTGATGAAGCCGAGCGTCGCGGGTTCCGTGTCTTTGATGCCACATGCCCCTTGGTGAAGAAAGTTCACAAGGAAGTAAGCCGTATGCGCTCGCAAGGTAAAACCATCATCATGATTGGTCATGCGGGCCACCCGGAAGTGGAAGGCACGATGGGTCAGGTGGACGATGGCATTGAATTAGTGGAAGAGGTCGATGATGTGACGGCGCTTCCCCCCGTCTCGGGTGACGACTTAGCGTATGTCACGCAAACCACGATTTCCGCGGACGACAGTGAAGCCATGATCGTGGCGTTAAAAGAACGCTTCCCCGGGATCCATGAACCGAAACGCCAAGATATCTGTTACGCCACCCAAAACCGTCAAGAGGCCGTGAAGCATTTGGCGCGTGCCGGCGTTGACTTGATTTTGGTGATTGGGTCGGTAACGAGCTCCAACTCCAACCGTTTGCGTGAAGTGGCGGAGCGTGAAGGCACCCGTGCGTATTTAGTCGATACTGCTGAGCACGTTGAACTCTCCTGGTTTGAGGGCGTGAAATGCGTCGGGATTACCGCAGGGGCCTCCGCCCCTGAAGAACTCGTTCAAGGGGTGGTGCGCTTTTTAGAAGCCAACGCCAACGCGCAACCGGCGATTGCCTTGGATGGGGTCGAAGAAAACGTTGCCTTCCCGTTACCTAAGGGCTTATGGGAAAGTGATGTAGACGCCAAGACCGAGCGCGACGAACAGTAAACAAAAAGAACAAACCAACTAATAGGACCAACCCAATGGCTAAAAAATCTCATGTGAGCTTAACGCCTGCCACCCAGTGGTTAAAGGCCAAGCACGTTGACTTTGATGAATTAACGTATGACTGGTCAGAGCATGGCGGTACGGCGCAGGCCGCTTCCTCTTGCGGGTTGGATCACCACCAAGTCGTGAAAACCTTGGTGATGGAAGATGAAAAGAAAAAGCCGTTAATCATCCTCATGCATGGGGACTGTTCGGTCTCCACCAAAAACCTCGCTCGTCAGGTGGGCGCGAAAACGATTGCGCCCTGTAAGCCTGAGCAAGCTCAACGCAATTCGGGCTACATGGTCGGGGGGACCAGTCCCTTTGGAACGAAAAAGGCGATGCCCGTTTTTGTTGAGCGCACCATTCTTTCGATGCCGAAAATCTATATCAATGGCGGACGTCGCGGCTACCAAGTGGGGATTGACCCCACGATCCTGGTTGATGTGTTAGGCGCCACCCCGGTGGATTGTGCGATCCCTGACTAAAAAAGGAGACGATAACGATGGTTCAACTTCTCTATGTCGTGCTCTCGCTGGTCTACGGGATCACCTTGCTCGTTTGCATGGGCGACTGGATTGATTATGTGACGGGGTCGTCAAGCTTCTTGATTCACCTCTTCGGGTGGCTTGCGGTCTTTCTCGTGTGGATGCTGCCAGGCGGTCAATTCGCGATTCTCGCTGGGCTCTGGTACTACCTCACGTTTGTCGCGGATTGGAACGCTTTCTTGGCGCTTCTCTTGGTGGCGCCGGGCTTAACCATTTTGTTAGTGACGCTCTTTAGTGGTGCGATCCTGGGCGCCATTACTGAAAAGCGTGGGGGACTTCGCCGAGAAGCCGCCCCTCGCCATGTCGCTCCTCGAGACGACGACATCATTGAAGGGGACGATGACCCCACCGACCCCAAGGATCCGCCCCGCTTATTAAAGTAGGGACACACAAAAAAAAGAAACCCGCTTAGGCCCCATCTGCGCTAAGCGGGTTTCTTTATGCCTTAGGCGCTAAAGCGAAAGACGCCAGCTTGAAAGCACTGTCGTTCCGCTTGGCGTAACACCGTATGGGCAAAGGCACTCTTTTCCTCCTGGCGAGGGAGCACTTCATGGTGGGTGACCACAAAGTCTTTAGCTTCGGCACCGGTCACTTCCGCCACCACACTCTTAAAGGTGAGGGTGGGGCGCGGGGTCGTCAATCGGTCCACGTGCTTTAAGGAGCCATCCATCTTAAGGCTCGAGAGCACAGTGTCGTTATTCACGGTCGTCCCCCAAAGCGTAATGCCGTAATGGGCAAGTAATACCCCAATGGCGGCTTCCGTTTCTTCCTCTAAGGGCGTCGTCGAGACGAGGCTTAACACCGTCATCGCATGCCCTTCACGGCGAACGATCGATCGCGTCACATCTAAGGGGACGTCCCCTGTAAAGAGCCAAAGTAAGCGCTCGATGTCCTGCGTCATGGCTTGGACGTGCGACGAGAGACGAAGTCGCCCGTCATGGTCGGAAGCCGTCCACGACCACTCCGTCGTTTCTAAGACGGCCGTTAAACGGTAAGGGGCCTTAACCCCCGTTTGCATTGCGAACCCCATCCGTTGACCTCCAAAAAGAATAATCGGTGAAACCCAACCGGGTTAAATCGTTCGTTGATGAGGGGAGTCTAAAACCCCAATGCGTCAAACGGTGACGCTTTTATTGACGAAAAATCATTTAAGGCGTCAGTTCTTGTCGCATTCAAACCGACCCTTCCCCTGGCATGAAGTCGGCCTTCTCGGCGGGCTTAGGCCTGAAGCGTAGCTTCTAAAAC
>JAHHRF010000033.1 GCA_020025955.1 Sutterella sp. | reverse complement strand
CGATGTGACGCGCTGTGACCTTGCCTTTCCCTAAGCCCTTAAGGGCTTGGATCACCAGTGAGGTAATCGGGTGCGTATTGGAAATCGCAGCCGTCCGTCGATGCTTAAAAGTGATGGTATTGTGAAAGTAGCGATACTTTACGTAGGGTCCACTGGAAATATAGATTTCCTTAGCAGGAACTTGCGTGCAAAGACCTAATAAATTCAAGGCCATGTTTTCAGAAAGGCCAAGGCTCCAGTTGTACTTACGTGCAATGGCTTTAGCAAATTCGATACTTCCAGGAAGGGAATATTGTCGGTACTTAGGCAAGTAAACCTGTCGGTAGTACAACCCATCACTCACACGCATGAGTTGTCCCGCTTTGACGAAACGATTCAAAATGCTGCGCACCGTTTCGTTTTCTGCGATGTCCCAGAAGTCTTGAACGATATAGACCTTGCGACGGTCATTCAGGATGCGTTCCCAGACTTGATCCCGTTTGGATAGCGAAGAGGAGGGCGCTTCACCGGTGTACCCCTCGCAAATTTTGCGAATCTCTTTGTGCATCCAAGCGTACGCCCAACGAGACTCCTTCCAAAGGATTTGCTTTTGTTCGTCTGTTAACTTGTGACGCAGTTGAGCGATGTGACGGGCCGTCACCTTGCCTTTCCCTAAGCCCTTTAACGCCTGGATCACGAGGGACGTGACGGGGTGCGTGTTGAGGATGGCCGCGTTGCGACGGTGTTTAAAGTGCAAGGTGTGGTGTGAATACGGGTGCTTCGCGTAGGGACCGCTCGAAATGAAAATGTATTTGGCAGGTACTTGCGTACAGAGCCCCAGAATATTCAAAGCCAGGTTTTCAGAGGGCGCAATTTGCCAGTTGTATTTGCGTGCAATGGCGTACGCGACGGCGTCGTGCCCCGGCAGTGAATATTGTCTGAACTCCGGTAAATAAACTCGTCGAAAGTAGAGCCCATTATTAACGCGCATGAGTTGGCCTGCTTTGACGAAGCGGTTCAAAATGCTTTTCACCGTTTCGTGTTCAGCGATATCCCAGAAGTCCTGCGCAATGAAGACGTCGTCCTCATGCTCAAGAATGCGGTCCCAGATTTGCTCTTTGAAGGTCTTCATCGTTCTTGGCCTGTCTCAAACTCAATCGGCGTAGGGTCACAGAGTCGACGAAGGATTCGATAAACCCAAGCGCTCGTGGTTTTGGCTTCATCCAAAATTTTGTCCGTGTCGTACCCCTTGAGCTGACACTGAAGTAAATAGAGCTCACGAGGACCGATGTTGTCCTTCCCTAAGGCTTTAATGGCTTGAATCATTAAAAGCGTAATCTCGGATTTGCCAGTTAGGTCACCGGTACGACGATGTTTGAATTCCAGAGTCATCGAATCGTAGGTAAAGGACGTGTAGGGCCCGTCAGAGATAAAGGTCCACGTATTGACAAATTCAGTCGACAACTCAAAGCGCTTTAAAACGGTTTCCCCTGACGGGGTAATGGTCCAGCCATACTTTCGTGCGAGCGCCTGGGCAATCTCTTCAATCTCGTACGGTTGATCGTCGTCATCCTGGCGTTTCCCGTACAAGCCCTTCATGACTCGGGTTAATGCGCCGCGCGTCACGAGTCGGTTTAGCGTGCTTCGGACGGTTTCGTAGCCTGCGATATCGAAGAAATCCTGAGCGATGAAAATCTTGGCATCTGGAAAGCCGTTGATGCGGTCAATGATTTGGTCTTTGTAGTCCATGGGAGCCTGCCGTCCTCAAAAATCTTCTGATATTTGGTGCTATCAGTCTACGTCTTTGCCAAGTGACCAGCAACCCGAAAGGACGGCGTGAAGGAAAAAACGTCGAATCAGGGACGGTGCTGAGAGGCGTTCCTCTTGAAGGAACGGGTGCATGGATTCGGGGAGTCCCATTTTTGTTGCCCGCTAGACGCTCCCTCTTTTTTAGGGAAGAGGCTTTACTTCACAAAATAAGGCTAACCACCTAATCGATTTGCATTTACTTAGACCTTTTGTTCGATCGCTTTGACAGCCCTCGGGCACTAATCTATACATTAAAGAGGGTCTTCCCCCTGACCACTCTACTAAACCAACCCGTCGGATTCGATTGGAACGTTTACGGCTCGACCAGCCCGTACTAACGCCATCGTCAATCATCCGACAATCCCGTTTTCCTGCTTCGCTTTACCCTGTGACGACGATCACAGGCTTTAGGGCGCCTTGTCCCCAAAAAACAAGAGAGGGAGAGGAAACGGTGCGCCTTTTGAAATCAACCCTCTTTTACCGTCTCAACCGTATGCCTAGAGGAGACTCGACATGATTAAAGAAGCCATTGTGAAGATCGTCAACAAAGACGATTTGACGTTTGATGAAGCCTACACCGTGATGAATGAAATCATGAGTGGCGAGACAAGCCCCATTCAAAATGCCGCGTTCTTGGCAGCGCTCTCCACGAAGAGTGCACGCGCTGAAACCACCGCGGAAATTGCGGGGTGTGCAGCCGCGATGCGTGCGCACGCCACCCCCGTTGAAACGGGGATGGACGTGTTTGAGATCGTGGGCACTGGGGGCGACAATGCCAACAGCTTTAATATCTCCACCACGTCCGCCTTGGTGATGGCCGCCGGAGGCATGAAGGTTGCCAAACACGGTAACCGTGCCGCCTCGTCGAAGTGTGGTACCGCCGACTGCTTAGAAGCCTTAGGCGTCAACATCAATCAAAGTCCAGCACGTGCCGTTGAACTTCTCAAAGAAGTCGGCATGTGCTTCTTTTTTGCCCAGAAATACCATACGTCCATGAAGTATGTTGGACCCATCCGTAAGGAATTGGGGTTTAGAACGGTATTTAATATTCTGGGGCCGTTAACGAATCCCGCTCGCCCCTCGATGCAGCTCTTAGGGGTCTACGACGAATACTTAGTGCGTCCCTTAGCCCAAGTGTTAATCAACTTAGGCATTAAGCGCGGGATGGTGGTCTACGGGCAAGATAAGCTCGATGAGCTCTCGTTGAGTGCCCCCACCACCGTTTGCGAGATTCAAGACGGTTGGATGAAGGCTTACACCATTACGCCCGAAGATTTCGGGTTTGAACGTTGTCGTCGTGAGGATTTAGCAGGCGGCACACCAGAAGAAAACGCCGCCATTACGCGACGCATTCTGAGTGGCGAAAAGGGTCATAAGCGTAACGCCGTTTTGCTTAACGCTGGCGCTGCCTTTTATATCGCGGGTTTGGTTGACTCCATTCAAGCGGGGATTGACTATGCGGCTGACGTGATTGATTCCGGGAAAGCCCAAGCGACGTTGGACGCCTTTATTGCCGTGAGCAATCGCCCCGAGGAGGCATGATGACGATCTTAGAGACGATCGCGCAAGAGGCGCGTTTGCGTGTGGAAAAGAAGCGTGCCGTTTTGCCTCTGGAAAAGGTTCGGGCGGCAGCGCTTTCGTTACCCAAAGGGGACTTTGCGTTTGAATGCGCTCTCGCAAAACCTGGGCTCTCCTTTATTTGTGAGTGCAAAAAGGCGTCCCCCTCCAAAGGCGTGATTGCTGACGACTTTCCCTATCTCACGATCGCAATGGACTACGAGCGTGCCGGAGCGGATGCGATTTCGGTCCTCACAGAACCCAAGCACTTTTTAGGGGACGATGCGTACCTTCGTGAGATTTCCGAGGCCGTTTCGATTCCGACGTTACGCAAAGACTTCGTGGTCGACGAGTACATGCTCTATGAGGCCAAGTGCTTGGGAGCGTCAGCTGTGCTTTTGATTGTGACGATTCTCACCGACGACGAATTAACGCGCTTTATTCATGTCGCTCACGAGCTGGGGCTCTCTGCCCTCGTAGAAGTCCATGATGACGTCGAATTAACCCGCGCCTTAAAGGCAGGGGCTCGCATTGTGGGGGTCAATAACCGTAACCTCAAAGACTTTACGGTGGACACGGATAACGCCCGTCGCCTTCGAGAAAAGGTCCCTCACGGTGTGCTTTTTGTGTCGGAAAGTGGCGTCAAAACCCGCGCGGACGTAGAGCTCCTTGAAGCCATTCAAGCGGACGCCGTTTTAATTGGCGAAACCCTGATGCGGGCTTCTGACAAAGTCGCGACCTTAGCGCACTTGCGAGGTGACGCATGACCGCCATCAAACTCTGTGGCTTACGCCGTGACGAGGATATCATCGTGGCGAACCGCCTGAAACCTGACTTTGTGGGCTTTGTCTTTGCCAAGGGCTCTAAGCGAGAAATTAGCTTCGACCATGCGCAGTGGCTCCGCGCCAAGCTCGACCCCTCGATCCCCGTCGTTGGGGTCTTTGTTAACGACACCATTCATCGTATTGCTTCGATCGCACCCGTACTCGACTGGGTGCAGTTGCATGGCACAGAAGATGACGCCTTCATTGACGCTCTGCGTGCTCGCGTGTCGTTACCCATCATTCAGGCGTTTCGAGCGGATGCGGGGCTTGACCTCAAACGCATCGAAGCCTCCACCGCAGACCTGGTTTTAATCGACTCGGGAGCGGGCTCGGGGACCCCATTTGACTGGCACCAGGTGGAAGGCCTCTCGCGACCCTATTTGCTCGCGGGCGGTTTGACGCCTGCCAACGTGCTTGATGCCATCGCAACCCTGGCCCCGTGGGGCGTGGATGTGAGCTCAGGCGTTGAAACTGAGCAGAAGAAAGATCCTCAAAAAATGACGGCTTTTGTTGAAGCCCTTCGTCAAGGAGAAGACCAATGACCCAAGCAGGACGCTTTGGGGTTCATGGGGGGCAGTACGTGCCTGAAACCCTCATGAATGCCATTCATCAATTAGAAACGGCTTACAACCACTTTAAGGCGGATCCCGCCTTTCAAGAAGAACTGCAAACGCTCTTTAATGAGTACGCGGGCCGACCCTCTCGCCTGTACTATGCCGAGAAGATGACCCGTGACTTAGGGGGCGCCAAGATTTACTTAAAGCGCGAAGACCTTAACCATACGGGAGCGCACAAGATTAATAACGTCTTGGGACAGGCGTTGCTCGCGAAAAAGATGGGAAAGACCCGTCTCATTGCCGAAACGGGCGCCGGGCAGCATGGGGTGGCAAGCGCCACCGCCGCGGCCCTTTTGGGGCTCGAGTGCGTCGTTTTCATGGGCGAAGAAGATACCCGCCGCCAAGCTTTAAACGTCTACCGTATGCGTTTGTTAGGGGCGACGGTGGTGCCGGTGACCTCAGGCACGGCGACCCTTAAAGATGCCGTGTCGGAGACGATGCGCGAATGGACCAACCGCATTGACGACACCCATTACTGCTTGGGCTCCGTCATGGGTCCGCACCCGTTCCCCACGATTGTGCGTGACTTCCAAGCCGTGATTTCCAAAGAAATGCGTGCGCAGGTGCTGGAGAAAGAAAACCGATTGCCTGATGCCGTGATCGCGTGCATTGGTGGGGGCTCTAACGCCATTGGGAGTTTCTACCATTTCCTCAACGACGAATCCGTTCAGTTAATCGGGGTTGAAGCAGCGGGGCGTGGGATTGATACGCCCGAGACCGCGGCCACCATCGCCACGGGTCGCTTAGGGATCTTCCACGGCATGAAGTCCTACTTCTGCCAAAACGACGACGGTCAGATTGCGCCTGTGTATTCCATCTCGGCGGGGCTCGATTACCCCGGGATTGGTCCCGAACACGCCCACTTGCATGACACGGGTCGTGCCCAGTATGTGGCGGTGACTGACGACGATGCCGTTGCCGCCTTTGAATACTTAGCCCGCACTGAAGGCATCATTCCAGCGATTGAGTCGGCGCACGCCGTGGCACACGCCATGACGCTTGCCCCCACGATGGGGAAAGACAAAATCATCGTCATCAATTTGTCGGGTCGTGGCGACAAAGACTGTGCGGCCGTAGCGCGATTCCGCGGGGAGAACCTTCATGACTAAGATTGAAAACGCGTTTGCGAACGGCAAAACCTTTATTCCCTTTATCACCTGTGGGGATCCCGATTTAGACACCACCAAAGCGGCGATTCGCGCGATGGTGAAAGCGGGCGCTGACTTGATTGAATTGGGGATTCCGTTTTCGGACCCCACCGCAGAAGGCCCCGTCATTCAAGGGGCGAATGTGCGTGCGTTAAAGGGGGGCGTCACCACGGACAAAATCTTTGCGATGGTGGAAGAGCTCCGTCGCGACCTCACCACGCCGTTGGTTTTCATGACCTACGCCAATGTGGTCTTCTCGTATGGGGCGGAGCGCTTTATGGCGCGTTGCCGTGAAGTGGGCGTGTCGGGCCTTATTCTCCCTGACGTCCCCTTTGAAGAGAAGGGCGAATTCTCGTCAATTTGTCGTGCGTACGACGTGGCACTGATTTCCTTGATTGCTCCCACGTCAAAGGATCGCATCGCCATGATTGCGCGAGAAGCAGAAGGCTTTCTCTACTTGGTCTCAAGCCTTGGCGTCACCGGCACGCGCTCTGAAATCACCACGGACTTAAAGGCGATCGTGGACGTCGTGCGCGCTAACACTACGATTCCCTGTGCGATTGGTTTTGGGATTTCGACGCCTGAGCAAGCCCGAAACATGGCTCACCTGGCTGATGGCGCCATTGTGGGCTCCGCCATCATTAAGCTTTTAGCGGAGCACGGGACGGGGGCACCCTCTGTGATCGGAGACTATGTCGCACGGATGAAATCTGCCGTGTTAGAGGCTTGAACCCAATAAATTACGGGTTAAACGGTCGTTTCTTTAGGGAAGCGGCCGTTTTTCTTTTGTCGTGGTGTTTGGGTCACAGTGAGCGAAACGGCAAAAACCTTCTCCCTCAAACGAAGATTTCGCTCGCGGGTAAACCCCCTGAGTAAAAACTGTGCTCAAGCATAGTTTTCGGCCTATTATCGAAGTGTCGGGTACTTTTTTAAGGAGATTGTGATGACAGTAAAGAAATCCTTAATCGCCTTAGCCGCGCTCTCGATGATGACCTCTTACGCGGTGTCGGCCCCCATTACCACCGAAGGGACGGGGGTAGGGAAGCATGGTGACGTGGTGGCAGCCGTCACCTTTGATGCGGGCAAGATCCAAGCCATCGACATCAAGAAGTCCAACGAAAATGCCATTCTCGCGGCCAAAGTCTTTACCGACATGAAGGCCGCGATGATTGAGCACAACTCGGCCGATGTGGACACGATCACGGGGGCGACGGTGTCGTCTGACGCCCTCAAGGCTGCCGTTAAGGAAGCTGCCAAGAAAGCAGGTGTCACCTTAAACGGCCCCGTTGTTTTGTTAAAGCGCATGCCCAACATTCCCGAGAAAAACGTCTATGACGTCGTGGTCGTCGGGGCAGGGGGCGCAGGCTTTTCGGCTGCCATTACCGCAAGCGACGCGGGACGCTCCGTGGTGTTACTTGAAAAGATGCCTAACGTAGGCGGCAACTCCTTAGTCTCGGGCGCTGAAATGGCGGCAGCCGGTAACTGGGTTCAGAAAAAATTGGGGATTACAGGGGATTCGGTCGAGCTTCACTATCAAGACACCATGAAGGGTGGGGACTATAAGGGCGACCCCAAGGTGGTTCGTACCATGGTTGAAAACGCCTTGCCGGCGGCCCTTTGGTGCCGTGATGTGGTCGGCGTTGAATTCCAAGACGATAACCTCTTTTTCTTTGGTGGTCACAGCGTGAAGCGCTCCCTCATCCCGAAGGGGGCTACGGGGCTCGACTTCATTCAGAAGTTTGTGAGTGCTGCCGAAAAGCGCCACATCCCCATCATCACCAACATGAAGGCGGAGCGCCTCCTCAAAGACGACACGGGTCGTGTGATTGGGGTTGAAGCCAAGATGGACGGGAAGGCCTATCAATTCATGGCGAAAAAGGGCGTGATTTTAGCCACGGGTGGCTTTGCTGCGAACGTGGCGATGCGCACCGACGCCAACCCCTTCTATGGGAGTTCGTTTAAGACCACGAATATGCCGGGCGCCACTGGGGATGGCATCCAAATGGCCAAAGCCATTGAGGCGGACGTCGTCAACATGGGGCTCATTCAAACCTATCCCATGTGCGATCCGAATTCGGGCGCCATTGAACTCATTGATGACGCACGCTTTGAAGGCGCCATTCTCGTCAACCAAGAAGGGAAGCGCTTTGTGGAAGAACTCCAGCGCCGTGACGTCATGAGTAAGGCCATCTTGGAGCAGACGGGGCATTATTGCTATGCGCTCTTTAATGACGCCATTGAAAAGAAGTCTCACGCGATTACGCACCATCCTGACGAAGTCGAAGTCTTCACGAAGACGGGGATTTTGTATAAGGGCGATACGTTAGAAGAGATTGCCGACTACTTTAAGATTCCGGTGGATAACTTAAAGGCGACCGTTAAGCGCGTTAACGAATTTGCCCGTACGGGGAAGGACACGGACTTTAATTATCGTAGCCGCTTTGTAGACCTTTCAGAGGGACCCTATTGGGCGTACCGTGGGGTGCCGAGCGTGCACCACACTATGGGCGGGATCAAGATTAATTCGAAGGCAGAAGTCTTAGACGCTAAGGGGCAACCTATCCCTGGGCTCTATGCTGCGGGCGAAGTCACGGGCTGCACCCATGGCACGAACCGTCTGGGCTCAAACGCTTACGCGGACATCATTGTCTTTGGTCGTATCGCCGGGGAAGAAGCCTCGAAGTAAAAGGCTAAAACGGACGAAACCGCCTAACCCCCTTTAGGGCGTTCGTCGTGACGGGTTCGATCTGAGATAATAAACGGATCGAACCCGTTGTCGTTTTAGAAGGTCTTTTCGATGCCCAAGAAAGGTGAAATCAGTCGTCAACAGATTCTCGATGCGTCCAAAGCCGTGATTTTGGAGCACGGGATGCCTGCCTTAACGCATTCTGCGGTGGCTGCACGCGTGGGGATTAGTAAAAGCGCCGTGCATTGGCACTTTCCCACGAAGGTGGCCCTTTTGGAAGGCTTGATTGAGGACTACGTCCGCCATTTGCGTAGCGAAGAAGCCCGTCACGAAGCCCCCTTTATTGAGGCGGGGTTAAGTGCCGAGGAGGCGGTACTTCCCAGTATGTGGGGGTGGTTCTTGGACTTTCGCTGCAATCGAGAAGGCTGGATTGGCTTGGGGTCGACCTTAATGAGCTTGTCCTTAACGTACCCTGACATCGTTGAGCCCATTCGCCAGTGGTATCGCGAGCTCTATCAAAAGATTGACCAGTCGGGCGTCAACCCCATTGAGGGGACCGTGGCCATGATGGTCTTTGACGAATTCTTCAATTCCTCCAAACTCGGGATTCAAACGCTCTCCATTGAGCGCTTAAAAGCCGTGGAAGACTACGTCTTAAATCAGGCCTACGCCAATAAACCCGAAACCCTGGCGCTGATTCGTCGGGTGATGGTCAAAACCCATCCTGAAATGTGAGCGAAGAGGGCGCCTGGGGCGTCTTGGCGTCATATCAAACAACAAAGGGAGCGTTTTAACGCTCCCTTCTTTGTGGGCTTTATCTGTGCAGCACGAAACGCCTCTCTCACGCTAAAGCGTTTACAAGGTCAAGTTGACCTTGGTGGTGCGAGGGGCTTTAAGCGTCGGAATCGCTTCTTCAAGCGCCATCTGGGCGCAGTCTTGAAGCTTACGCTTTAATTCCTCAAGGGTTTCGCCCTCTGTTGCGATACCCAGGTAGGGTTGAAAGGCGTTACTTTCCGCCACGAAGACGTTTGCTTCTTTGTCGTACACGACACGTGCGTCATAGGAAAGGGGAAGGCCAAGTCGGGCCGCCACTCTCCAGCCAGGAAAGCCAACCGAGTAGGTCAACATCATCATCTCCAACCAGTGATTGATTCGTAGCGAATGGGGATCGGATCCTCATTGCGGGGGATTATAGACGCAAAGCAGAGGGGACTAAAGGGGCGGACGGCGGTCAAGTAGAAGGGGACGCAGTGGACACAAAAAAAGGGAAGCTTTTACAGCTTCCCTTTTTGATTGCAGAAGTGACCTTCTACGTGTTCAATTAGCCCTTAACGGCAGCCTTGAACTGAGCACCCGGCGTGAACTTCGGGGCCTTGCAAGCGGCGATCTTGATCGTGTCGCCAGTCTGGGGGTTACGACCCGTACGAGCAGCGCGTTCGGAAACGGAGAAGTTACCGAAACCGATCAAACGAACTTCTTCACCCTTAGCAACTTCTTCGATAACGACTTCAACGAAGGCGTCGAGGAAACGACCAGCCTGAGCCTTGGGGCAGTCAACGTGAGCGGCCAACTTTTCAATCAATTCGGACTTGTTCATTTTTATGTGTCTCCTGTCAGTAAGACATGAAAGGTGGGGAGGTCTCCCCAAAAAAATAATCGGACCGCCACCCGCTTGGGGCTGGCTCCGTAAGAAGGTAAAGCCCGTGGGCTCGTCCTTTGCGTATATCTTACTGATTCGACGCTATCTTGTCATGCTTTTACAATTGCACACGTTGGCCCCCGCCAACCCCAGTCATCACAAGGCTTAGGGGCAAATTACCCCTAAATCAGTACTCCATTTGACATAGACAAGGGTAATTTTGCACAGAAAACTGGGGAGACGTTCGCCAAAAAACCACGGAAAAATGATCAATTCGCGATTTTTTCACGTTACGACCTAGTAATAACCCTTCTTTTTACGTTTTTTGACTTGCAAAGCGCAAAAAAGGACGGGGAAATTCCCGTCCTTCTTTGGCAGAGAGGCAGATTTGATCAAAATCAAATCTTTGTCAATCAGCAGATGCGCGGGAGTTGTTCACCCGTGAGCCAATCGACCATTCGGCGTCCCCCCATGAGGGTTTCCATCTCGACAAAGCCGGCAGAAACCGACCCGTCATCGACCACACGACCCACCACTTGTGCGTTCTTGCCGTACGGGTTTGCACGCATAGCCGCTAAAACAGCGTCCACGGATTCCTGCGGACAGATGGTCAAAATCTTCCCTTCGTTGGCGACATAAAGGGGGTCGAGCCCTAAAAATTCGCAAGCGGCTTCGACTTCGGGACGGACCGGAATTTGGCCTTCCGACAAGAGGATACCGACACCACTCTGTTGGGCAATTTCGTTTAGCGTCGTGGCTAACCCCCCGCGGGTGGGATCACGCAACACATGAACGGGCGCGGCCTTTAAGATGTCGGCGATCATGGCGGCTAAGGGGGCGGCATCACTTTCAATGGGTGAGCCAAAGGTCATGCCCTCGCGGTGCGAGAGAATGGCCATGCCATGGTCCCCCATGGTGCCCGAGACAATGATGGCGTCGCCGGGTTTGGCGGCACGACCCGTGGTGGGGGTGTCGACTAACGCTTCCCCAATCCCCGTCGTGCTGATGTAGAGCCCATCGCCCGAGCCGCGTTCCACCACTTTGGTGTCACCCGTCACAATAGCAACGCCCGCTTCGCGGCAAGTGTCCGCCATGCTGATGATGATCTTTTCAAGCTCTGCCAGCGCAAAGCCTTCTTCCAAAATAAAGGTGGCGGCAATGTATAAGGGCTTCGCGCCACAGACGGCGACGTCGTTGACGGTACCGGCCACCGCTAAGCGACCGATGTCAGAGCCCGGGAAAAAGAGGGGCTTTACCACATGGGCATCGCACGAGACGCAGACGGGCTTCGTGATCGCAGGGAGAATCGCCCCGTCATGACCTTCATCCAACCATTCGTTCGTGAAGTGCTTGGCAAAGAGTTCGCCAATCAACTGGGCGGAGGCACGACCCCCGCTCCCATGCGTCATGTCAATGGTGCCCGCTTTCACGTCGAGCGGACGGATGTAACCTTGTTTCGTCATGGTATTTGTCTTCCTTGTTCTAAATTCGTTGGTGGGTTAGGGCACATCCGCCGAGCGGCGCTCATAAGAGAAGGCCGCAGCACACGCCCCTTCGCTCGAGACCATGCAGGCGCCAATCGGGTGCGAGGGCGAGCACGCCTTACCAAAAAGCTTGCAGTCCACCGGACGCTTTTCCCCACGAAGGATCTCACCACAGGCACAAGCCTTGTTGTCGGTCATGGGGTGTTCCACCATTTCAAAACGCTTTTCCGCGTCAAAGTCGGCGTACGCCTCACGAATCTTTAAGGCGCTCTGGGGCACCGCCCCTAAGCCACGCCACTCAAACGTATCACGCACTTCGAAAATCTTTTCGCAAAGCGCTTGCGCCTTGAGGTTCCCTTCTCGCGTCACCGCACGCGTAAATTCATTTTCCACTTCGTGACGGGCGTCGTTTACCTGACGCACCATCATGAGAATGGCCATGAGCATGTCCATGGGCTCAAAGCCAGCGACCACCACGGGGAGCTTCCACTCCTGGGCAAAGGCTTCATAGGGGGCGGAACCAATAATGGTGGAGACGTGTGCCGGACCCACTAAGCCGTCGAGCTTCGGGGCCTTTTCATTGTTCACACCGCTTTCTAAGATGTGGCGCATGGCCGCCGGGGTCAACACGTGATTGCAGAAAACGGAGAAGTTCTTCAACCCCATCTTTTGCGCGGCTTCAATGGCTACCGCAGTCGGTGGCGTCGTCGTTTCAAAGCCAATCGCAAAGAAAACGACTTCACGTTCCGGGTTATTTTTGGCGAGCATTACCGCATCCATCGGGGAATAGACCATACGGATGTCAGCGCCGTCCGCTTTTGCCTTATAGAGCGATCGACCTTTGCCTGCGGGCACACGCAAGGTGTCCGCATACGTGCAGAGAATCACGCCTTTTTCCAAGGCCAACTGCATGGCCATGTCGATACGCGGAATCGGGAGCACGCAAACGGGGCAGCCCGGTCCGTGAATCATCTGGACGTTTTTCGGAAGAATGTCTTGCAAACCCCAACGGGAGAGCACGTGCGTGTGACCCCCGCAGAATTCCATAAAGCGATAAGCGCGTTGGGGATCAACCTCACGGGCGATCGTGGCCGCGATGGCACGGGCTTCTTCGCCGTTACGGTATTCGGTTACGTATTTCATGAGTGATGGCGTCCTGGGTTAAGCGTTAGGGGCAACTTCTTCGACATCCGCGTCGGTGAGTTCACCGGCCGCGCGTAACGCCGCTAAGGTGCGTTCCGCTTCGTCCGCATCAATCTTATTTAAAGCAAAGCCGACATGAACGATCACCCAGTCGTTGACCTGGGGGTTTTCAATCAAGGCAATGCTCACCATCTTTTCAATCCCGCCAATGTTCACAATGGCGTTGTCCGCATCCATCAAGGAAGCGATTTGACCAGGGATAGCTAAACACATGTTTTGGGGTTCCTTCTAAGGGTGGGTCCACCCTTTAAAACGTACGCCCTTTAGTTTTAAGGGGAGGGCGTAGCGTCTTTTTAAAATAAATCTTTTCGTTGTGTGTTGGCGCTCAACGTTCCAACGTCAGACAATAGTCGTTTAAGGTGCCGTAGTAGCGGTGCTCTGCGGATCCAGCGCGATGGGCTAACGCGGCTAACCACGCTTGACCCAGACTCAAGCCCCCGTCGCCGGGCGGCGCCTTCAAGGGAACGGAAAGCGTGAGCCCCGCCTTCTTGGCGGCTCGGTTGAGCCCATGGAAGAGCGCGCGGTTCACTAAACAGCCGCCCCCTGCCACCGGACCCGAAACGGGTAAGCCTGCTGCCTTGAGGGCTTCCAAGCGGTTCACCATCCAGTCCCCTAATAAACGCACCAGCGTATTTTCAAAGGTGGCGGCAACCACGTCCACATCAAAGTCGCCCGTGGTGGCGTCAATCAGCTTTTTAGCAAGTTCCCTCAAGCGAAGCGTCCCGTCTTCGTCGACTTCTAAGCCAATCTCCGACCAGTCAGCGAACGGTTCTGCCATCTTGGTTCGACCTCGAGCGGCCGCCGCTTCTAAGCGCATCGCAGCGGTGGCTTCATCGTGCTGAACCAAGGTTAACCCTAGGAGCGCCGATGCACCATCGTACCAACGACCTAGAGAGGTACTCGTTTGGGTTAAGCGGGGGTTCTTGATGAGGGCTTCCATCTGCTCGGCAAACGGTTGCGAGCCAAAGCGCTTCACGATTTCTTGTGGGTTTTCGGCTAACACACAAAGGCTTGCGCCCATGCGCCAGGCTTCACGCGCGGCTTTGTCGCCGCCAGGAAGCGCCAAGGGTTCAATATGCCCCACACGCACATAGCCCGTTGGCATCACGTAAAGCGCTTCACCGCCCCAGGTGCCACCGTCCCCGCCTAAGCCCACGCCATCGAGCGCCAAGCCAAAGGTGGGAGCGTCCGTCGCCATCTCAGCCATCACCGCCCCAATGTGCGCGGCATGGTGGCCGATGCGATAGAGCGGTTTGGTTTCATCTTGGGCTTTCTGGGCCGCCAAATGCGTTGACGGAAAGTCAGGGTGCGCGTCGCATGCAAAGACTTCAGGCGTCACCTCAAAGATCGAGCGCATGTGCGTGAGCGACGCCGCTAACGCATCCGTCGTCTTCTGGTTTTTTAAGCTCCCGATATGGGGCGTTAAAAAGGCGTCCTTACCACGAAGGAGTGCCCCCGTATTCTTTAAGTAGGGGCCAAAGGCTTCGACCGTGGGTAAATCCTGCGGGGCGTTGTCGGCCTCGAGGCGTACGGCTTCAGGCGCCCAGCCACGCGCACGACGAATGAAAAGCGAAGGCTCATTGCCCTCGGCATCCATCGGACGCAACACCGAGTCGTCACAGCGCACCACGATATCGCGGTTATGCACTAAAAACACATCGGCAATGGTGTGTAACTGGCGGTAGGCGTCCTCATTGGTGGTAACCAACGGTTCACCCCCAAAGTTGGCACTCGTCATGACAAGGACGGCCTCTTGCGCCTCATCCATCCAATTTAAGCCGTCGGGCTCACCCACTAACGCATGAAAGAGGAGGGCATGCAAGGGCGTGTACGGGGTCATCACCCCGATTTCATTGAGCCCATCGGCAATCCCTGGCCATTCGGCAGCGCCCGCCTTCTTTTCTAACAACAAAATCGGGTGCGCAGGCGAATTGATCGTTTCAAAAAGGGCGTCCGTGACGTGGGCAAAGGATTCCATCGTGCCACGACCCGCCACCATCACGGCTAACGGCTTTTCATCGCGGTGTTTGCGAGCGCGAAGGTCAGAGACCGCCTTTTCATTGGTCGCATCGCACACCAAATGAAAGCCCCCGAGCCCTTTTAAGGCCAAGATTTTCCCAGCACGAATTGCTTTAGCGGCTTCGCGTAAGGGATCGCCCTCAATGGGGTTCGCGTGAGCGTCCGTGAGCGTCAACGTCGGCCCGCACACGGGGCAGGCCACGGGCTGCGCATGAAAGCGTCGATCCAAGGGGTCGTCATACTCTTTTTTGCAGCGCTCGCACAACGGGAACCCGGCCATCGCCGTCTGAGGACGGTCGTAGGGGAGGCGTTTGGTGATCGTGAAGCGCGGACCGCAATGGGTGCAATTCGTAAAGGCGTAACGGTAGCGGGGATTCTCTGGCGTAAAGATGTCCGTTAAGCACGCACTACAGATGCTGGCATCCGCCGTAATGGCGGTGGTGACCGCACCGCCTTGAGGCGTCACGTCAATGGAAAAACTGTCATAGCCCACCCAGTCTGCGGGTTGCGGGACAATCTCGTCAATGCGCGCCAGCGGCGGCTTTTCATCCAGCAAGGTTTGCGGGAAGGCGTCCACCGACGCTTCGTCCCCTTCTAAGTGAACGAGTACCCCGTCACTATCATTAAAAACGGTACCGGCGACGTTAAGCGCCGCAGCAATACGGTACACCGTGGGGCGAAACCCCACCCCTTGGACTAAACCACGGACGCGAAACGCTTGAGCTTTTTGAGTCATGACTTGGGGTCCCCTTTCTCCGGCTAAGGGTTCGGTTTAAAAAAGGGGGTGTTTACCCCCTTTTCCTTCTGAAGGGAAAAAGGTGACCCATTTCCCTTCACGGTTTTGTTAACGCATTAAAGCCCTGCGACTAAGCGCTGCGCCTGAAGCCAGGCTTCCCAGCGATCCATCCCGTCGCCCTTTAAGGCGGAGACGCGTAAGCAACGGATCTTCGGGTTGACGCGCTTGGCGTTTTCTTCCGCCTTGTCGGCATCAAACGGCACGTAGGGCAACAAGTCGCTCTTCGTTAAAATCATCAAGTCCGCGGCACGGAACATGTCGGGGTACTTCAAGGGCTTGTCGTCGCCTTCCGTGGACGATAACAACACCACCTTGTGGGCTTCACCCAAATCGAATTCTGCCGGGCACACGAGGTTCCCCACGTTTTCAATAAAGAGGATGCTGTTTTCTTCTAAGTCAAGGTGACCCATGGCGTGTTCCACCATGGTGGCATCCAAGTGGCAGCCCTTGCCAGTGTTAATCTGAATGGCCTTAGCGCCCGTGACACGAATGCGTTCCGCATCGTTATCCGTTTGCTGGTCGCCTTCAATGACGGCGGCCGGCGTTTCCGCGAGGATACGCTTTAAGGTCTGCGCCAAGAGTTCCGTTTTGCCAGAGCCCGGGCTCGAGACGAGGTTCAACGCCAAAATACGCTTCTTCGCGAATTCACGGCGTAAGCGGTTAGCGACTTCGTTATTGCGCGAGAGGATATCCTCTTCAATCTGAATGGCACGGTTCTTTTCCGTCGTCGCCGCGTGAGAATGCTGCGGGGCGTCGTGATGGTGATGATGGTGGTGCCCGTGATCGTGATCATGGGAATGGTCATGAGGGTGGTCATGATCATCGTGGTGATGATGGTCATGGTCATGCGCATCATGGTAGTGCGTCGTCACATTGCCGTTTTCATCCACATGGGTGTGCATATGGCCACCGCGAGCACCGCATCCACAAGTCGTACACATAACGAAAGTCTCCAGAAATATAGGGGTAAGTCGTGGGCGACGTCGCGTTGTCATAAACGCCTCGTCCACGCGTTAGTTACCTACATTCTAAGCGAAAACCCGCCCTCCGATATCCGTCTAAAGGTTTAGTTGATAAGGTGTTTATCGTAGCTCCCCCCACAAGCTACCGCCCATAGGGTATAGTCAATAAATTCGATAAAGAGGATGCCCCTTGCGGCTACGATTGACACCATAGGAGAACACCATGAAAGAAGACTTTGCCACCGAGGGGAGCGTTGGGCGTGAATTGCGCGTGATGTTAGGGAATTTGACGGAAGAAACGGCCGCCAGTCGCTTAGGGATCACCAAGGAAGAGTTGGAACAGATCTTTAGCGGTGAGAGCAAGATGAGTAAAGAAGTCGCTCGTCGTGCCCGTGAACTCTTCGGCACCGGGGGCTCGCCCTGGCTCGAGATGATCGAAGAGGCCGAAAAGTCGGGGAAATAAGTTTCAGTTTTCCGATCCAGAACAAAGAAAGCCACGTGATTCCTTTTTTGTGAATCCGTGGCTTTTCCTTTTTCCTTTTTTCTCTGTCTTTAAACGAAGCGTCGGTAAAGGCGTTTGACGTTCTCCAAGTTGAAGAAGTCCGGGTCAAAGCGCGCTTTGCTTTGTTTGGCCATAAAGTCGGTGAAAGGCTCAAAGTCACCTTCGGGTGCCGCTCGCCATGACTTTTCATAGGGGAAGTGGAGTTGCGGACACTCCATTTTAAGGAAGTTCCGATCCAGCTCTAGGAGCTCATAGGCGTAGTAGTCCCCATCGGGCTTGATGCCCGTCACCATCTTAAATTCCAAGTTTCGCTTACACACTAACCACTGGTCATAGTGGTCTAAAAAGCTCATCACTTGAAAGTCGTCATCGTTTTTGCCCTCGTTTTTAACCACCATGTTGACGCGCGACAGACTCACCGCGTCCGTTTCATGAAGCGGTAAATACAGCGCAAAGCGTAAGGCGTCAGAATGGTACGCATGGTCCGCGTCGATCTTCATAAACCAATCCCCTTCGGGAATTTTCTCGAGGATCGCATTGTAGTAACCGGCCAAGGTGTTTTCTTCTGGCACCTCGCCCTTGTAGGCGTCGTGGTGAGCGGGGTAAATCGAGTGCGGATAGTGAAAGACACTAAAGCCTGGGTGCTTTTGGCAAAAGGCTTCCATGATTTCAACGGACCCGTCGGTCGACCCATGGTGCGCCAAAATCCCACGCTTAAAGACCCCGGCGATGGTCTCTAACGCCACGCCTAAGGTTCTCACTTCGTTATGCACGCGAACAAACGCCCACGCATCTAAAGGCGACGTTTCAAAGGTGGGAGTGTCTTTTGTGTCACGAAGACGCTGACGTAGCGCCGTGTCATCCTCAAAGTCTTTGGGCTTGAGGACTTTGCGGTCTGACACGTGGATCGAGCGCAAGGACGCTTTCACGGCCTCACGACGCGCTCGTGCAATGCAGGCTGGCCACAGAGCATGAAGGAGTTTCAATTGAAGATGTCGAGAAAGACGCATCGCACAGGCTCAAAAAAGTGAAGAGGGGATAAGGGGGATGCGTTAAGGATAGACTGAAAAACCAGCGTCAAGCGTGAGATTCAGGGGAAACCCCGCCTCTGGGATTTAAACAAAAAGAAAACGCCACTCTGCGGACACAACGTGGCGAGTTAAGTAACGCGTTACTCGTCAGCGGGAACAAAGTCGACGACGTTCATGGGGGCGTCTTTACGACCTGTTTTGCGTTTGAACCTTTCATTACGAGAAGGGGTGAGAAGAGGGGGCTTCGTGAGCTTTAGTCCTCATCCTCGTCATCATCGTCATCCTCATCTTCGTCCTCGTCCTCGTCGTAGAGAGCGTCCTCTCGATCGAGGGGAGTTGATTCATTGTTATCCTCTTCGTCTTCGTCTAACTCATCGTTGGGATGAACTGCTTTATAAAACGCCTCTTCTTCTTTCTTGAATTCTTGTTCTTCGATTTTCAGCCTATCCTCTGCACGAATGTTGTAAGCGTAGAGCGTGGACAAAAGTAAATTTTCCATCGTTGCGTCGTCTCGCCGGTCAATGATCAAGGTGGGGTTAGGGGGAACGACATTGGAGTCGAGGTATTCAGCAATCGACAGTTGGGCTTGCCTGTAGCAATAGTCAGCGTTGTAGAAGCCGTCAAGGTAGTAGTGATAGTTATCGTCGTAGAAGCCGTCAAGGTCGTAGTCATTGACCCAGTTGCTGTTTTCTAAGAGGGCCATAATCGCGAGTCGGTGTTCGGCTGCGGAGACGATGTCCATCTCTTCGTATTTCGTGCGGGGAAATCTAGCCATGATGTCTTCTTTACGTCAATAAAAACACAAATTAGACACATCATAAAAGAAAAGACGCCTTGAGCCCAAGCTCAAAGCGCCTAGTAGTTTCACGAATAGCGTGAATTGATAAGTACCCTAACAGTTACTCGTCAGCGGGCACAAAGTCGACGACTTTCATTTCGTCCCCACCCGTGGGCATTAACT
>JAHHRF010000032.1 GCA_020025955.1 Sutterella sp. | reverse complement strand
GAGTCGGTATCCCGCAAACTCGGGATCTTATAGAGCAGGTAACCCGTAGTTTAGGGACACTAAAACCCCCTTCGGTTTCGACCTAAGGGGGTTTTTGTTGAGGGCGTTCAATTCCTTTACCAAGGAAAGATCAAGTTATGGGAGTCCAGGGGAACACCCAACAATCGAACGTCATACTTCAGACCGCTGTACTTCATGGTGGTATCTGCCGAGTGAAGTCGGAATGAAAATGCCCAGCCCTCATCAAAATTGACGTGGAACGTCGAATCTTTTTGTAGGGCAACACTAATGATTTGCTGCGGGATCTTAAGCGGGGCGAGTTTAAAGCGGCCTTTTTTAATGTTCTTTGAGGGCTTCCCCAGTGTTTTCAAAAAGTTGAAAACCGTCACTTTAGTAAAGCCTTTGGCTTCATGCATCATGACTTTGTAAAAGTCCTCTAACCCCAGACAATACTTGAAAAACTCTTGGACGAAAACGGGATCGTTTTTGTACTGATCAATGCTTTTCATTAAGCCGTCATTGATGGGCTTATAGATGTGAGCGTGCAATTCCTCAGGGCTAAAGAAATGGCGCCACGCTTTGTCTTCCGCGATCCCTGATTCACAAAGCCTAGCCGCCTCGTGGCAAGCGTTGATATACGCGGGGTCAACCTTGTACGAGGGCGCCCAGCTTGATTCGAAAATGTCTTTAGCCGGGGGCTGGAAGTTGATTCGAGGGTGTTTGAGGGCGTCATGGTTGTGCTTGCAGGAAATGCCAACCGCCCAGGAATCCTCAAGGGCACCAGCAGCTCTACGTGAGGCGATAACGTCACGTACGTCGCCTTTGGTACCCTTGTCGTCGGATTGAATGCTTACCCATAATGGCTTGGGATCATCTTGGTCGTTTAGGTTGGGTTCGCAATTGAAAATGTATTCCAATGCGACCCTTGCCGCTTCGTCGTATTTTTCTTGGGTTACCTCGTCGAGGTTGTCATAGCACCCCTTAGCTGTAAACCAGCTAGGGGATTCGGTGGCATGAATTCTTACCCCGCGCGCCTGGCACATTTCCATGAGCATCTTGGCGCACGCATACTCAAAGCTTTTACCGTTTTCGACCTGAGAAGCCATTAGCTAGATAAAACCTTCTTTAATTGCTCGGCAACCGCTTGCGCCAGTTTGACGGGGACGGCATTGCCAATTTGTTGGTAAATGCTGGTCAAATTCCCTTGGAATTCCAAATCCTTGGGGAACGTTTGGATGGCCGCAGCTTCTCGCCAACTTAAGCGACGAGTGCTCCCTTTGCCAAAGGTCCAGACGTCAGGTGCTTGCTTTTCCATCGCGGGCGACGAGGGATGTAAGGGGCACTGTTTGGCCATGGCTGGGATCGTAAAGGATTGCTCGTCCCAGTTGCGACGGCGGTTACGACTCATAAAGCGAGACGAATAGGGCGCATCACAAATGTCTTCGGGACGAGGCGCCGGCATGGAGCCAATGGCTTCCTGAAGCGTAACCTTGTGCTCTAACGGTTCAGGATAGGACCAGTCTTTATCCAAGTCGTTACGAATGCCCACTAAGATGACGCGGAAACGGTCCTGGGGGACGCCATAGTCCGAAGCATTTAAAAGCTTAGCGGTCACTTTGTAGCCACGATCTGCGAAGTCGGAAATGATGGCTTTGATAATTTCACCACCGCCGAGCGTTAAGATGCCCTTGACGTTTTCTGCCACAAAGGCTTTGGGTTGCTTGGCTTCGACAACGTTCACGAAGAACTTGTACAAAATATTTCGTTGGTCATCGATTTTGCGTGGACCGGCGAGGCTGAAGCCCTGACACGGGAACCCACCGACCACGACATCACAGTCAGGTAAGGTATTGACGTCAATCGTTTTGATGTCTTGGCAAACGACTTCTGCGTTAGACCATTTTTGGTGAGTGGCGCACGCATCTTTGTTGATGTCGTTGGCCCAGATCGTAGTAAACCCAGCCTGTTCAAAGCCGAGGTCCAAGCCCCCAGCTCCACAAAAAAGGGAAACCACGCGATACGTATTTGTAGCCGAAGTTTCTTTTTTCATAATGTGTAATGTAATCGTGATGACAAAGGCCCGATCCACTATTGAATCGGGCACTTTTCTATTCTACCAAGGGGTGCTTGAGAAAGGACGACTTCAAGCGATATCTAACAAACGTTAATGAATTAACGTGCCGTGTTGGCAGGGGCGTCGGGATTTTCGCCTTTAGGCGCCATCACCCCGAGGGACAAGTGGTATTTGAGGGCTTGCTCCACGGTGACGTCCACGTACTTAATCCGGTTCTTATTCATCATCACCACAAACCCCGAGGTGGGATTGGGGGCGGTGGGAATAAAAAGGGTTAAGAGGTCGTCCTCGTCGAGGGCGGCTTTAACGCTCTCATCGGGCGAGGCCACCACAAAGGCAAAGGTCCATTGACCGGGCTGGGGAAATTCCACCAAGACCACTTCTTTAAAGGAATTGGAGTCGGAACTTAAAATCGTCCCCGCGATTTGTTTGACACCCTGGTAGACCGAGCGCAATACGGGGATGTGGTTGAGGATGTCTTCCCAGAGGGCGACCAGTCGACGACCGAGAAAGTTCGTGACAAAGAGCCCCGTGAGCACAATCATCAAGGCGCCAACGATGAGCCCAAACCCAGGGATGCTGTGGCCAAAAAGGGTTTCGGGGTGATATTTCACGGGAATAAACGTGAGAATCACGTCACTCCAGTGAATCAAAGATTCCAAGAGCCACAGTGTGATCCCCAGCGGGAGCCACAGTAGGAGCCCCGCCGTAAAGTACTTGCGAAGCATGATTCACCCCTTCAGGCGTTAAGCGCCCGGTTTCTTGTGCGAGGCGGCGCGTGCCGTCTTACCACCCTGGAAGTCGGTGGCTGCCCAGCCCGAGCCTTTCAATTCAAAGCCAGGGGCCGAGAGTTCTTTCACCATCGTGTCCTGACCGCACTCGGGGCAGGTCTTCATGGGGGCGTCACTCATCTTCTGGAGAACATCTTTCGCGAAACCGCAATTCGAGCACTTGTAAGCGTAAATGGGCATTTTGTTGTTATCAAAGAAAAGGGTCTTTCAAGAGCAAGAATTATAGGACGAAGACGGGGGTGACGCATGAAAAGTGGCGGACCCGGTGCGTTGGAGGAGTTCACATCGGGTCCGCCAGGTCGACAGCGGCAACCAGCTGTCGTCACGGAAAAAAGAACCAGTTAATTAGTCTTCGTCTTCATGACGGACATATTTCTGAGCAAGCTCAGCCTGCTTGGCTTGAGGCACCGGCTGGTAGCTATCCAATTCCATGGACCAGCTACCCGTCCCTGCCGTCATCGCATGTAAGCGCGTGGCGTAGTTATCCAATTCCGCTAAGGGCACCGTCCCCGTAATCTGCATGATGTTGCCAGGCAGACTTTCCGTGCCCGTCACTTGACCGCGACGGCTGGAGAGGTCCCCTGCGATGTCCCCAAAGTACTGGTCAGGCGCTTCAATGTCGACCTTGACGATGGGTTCCAACACCTGGGGTTGGGCCTTTTGGAGGGCATCCATAAAGGCTTTACGCCCTGCCGACACGAAGGCGACTTCCTTGGAGTCGACGGGGTGGTGCTTACCGTCATAGACGATCACACGGACGTCTTGGATGGGGTAGCCAGCGACAAACCCCGTCCCTAAGACTTCGCGCACACCCTTTTCCACGGCCGGGATTAAGTTAAAGGGAATCACGCCGCCCTTAACCTGGTCGACGAATTCAAACCCTTGACCGCGCGGAAGCGGTTCAACACGCAAGTAGACTTCACCGAATTGGCCAGCGCCCCCGGTTTGCTTCTTGTGGCGAGCGTGACCTTCTGCCATAGCCCCAATCGTTTCACGGTACGGAATGCTCGGCGTGCTGGTGTCGACTTCGAGGTTGAAGTTCACCTTCATGCGATCCAGAATCGAGCGCACGTGCATATCCGTTAACCCACGAATCACGGTTTCGTTTAAGACGGGGTCGTGTTCCACGCTCATGGTGGGGTCTTCGGCCAACATCTTATTGAGCACTTCACCCATACGGGCTTCGTCACCGCGGCGTTTCGGACGTACTGCCAACCCAAACATCGGTTTCGGGAAGACGATGGGGCGCATGTGAATCCCAGAGAGCGCCGGGTCAGAGTGGAGTACGGAGCCGTAGTGGAGTTCATCAATCTTGGCTAAGGCGCCGATGTCACCCGGGCAGAGGCGATCGGTTTCCGTGGCGTTTTTCCCTTGTAAGAGCAACGGATGCAAGTTCTTATTGCCCTTACGGTTGTCGTCCACGTACACGGTCGTGTCTTTCGTGATCATCCCTTGGTGCACACGGAAGATCCCAATTTTCCCGATGTAGGGGTCGTTGACGACCTTAAAGACCTGCGCCACCAGCGGGAGATCCTTATCGGGGACGGTCTTGTAGGGCTCGCCATTAGCGTCCAAGAAGAGGGCGTCATTGGCTTCATTGGGAGCGGGCAAGTGACGGATGATCACCTTCATGAAGTCACGAATCCCGATTAAGTTCTTGGCCGACACAAAGCAGACCGGGATCACATGCCCTTCACGCAAGGCCTTCGTGATCAAGGGGTGAAGCGTACGCGGGTCCACACTCCCTTCTTCGAGGTAGCGTTCCAGCGTCTCGTCGTCTTCTTCCACAATCTTTTCTACGAAGGCACGGTGCACGTCTTCCACGCTCGAGAAGGCGGGGTCGCCATCTTCCTTATCAAAGCAGTCAATCACAAAGGAGCGATCGGACGAGGGGAGGTTGATGGGCAAAACCCCATCGCCCCACGTGGCACGAAGTTCTTCTAAGAGCGCTTCCAAGTCCACATTGGGGTCTTCAAATTTGTTAATCACGATCATGCGGCAGAGCCCACGCTCTAAGGCCACATCCATCATGCGTCGCGTGAGCGTTTCCACGCCTTTGGCGGCATCAATCACAGCCGCCACCGACTTCACGGCGTCAAGCGCCGAGAGGTCCTGACCAAAGTAATCGGGGTAGCCCGGGGTATCCAAGACGTGAATGCGAATGGGGGTTAAGTCGGGCAAGGCCGTATCAATATGGGCCACGGCTAAACGGATGGAGTGTTGGACCTCTTTTTCCATCGGATCGTTGTCGCACATCGTGTTGCCACGCTCAACGTTCCCGAGTTCCGGCACCATCCCTGCGCGATAGAGCATCGCTTCAATCAGGCTGGTCTTGCCACAAGAGCCGTGCCCTACTAACGCTACAGTACGAAGGTTTTCAGTCGTGTAGTTACTCATGGTCGGATTCCTCCAAAATGGTCACATTGGGTCCGTGCATGGTGCCCGTGACGTCACGCACGGCCTTTTCCCGATTGTGCGCCCAACCGACTTTTTCCCTCTCAAAATCCCCGCCTCCCTTGATGTAGGTCGCCTAACTCCCTTAAAAGGCTAGCTTTTTTCTTTAAAATGGCGCACACTTAAAAAATTGAGGCCTGCAGAGAATGTGTTCTGCAGGCCTCTTTTGTTTTGTTGCTTACTGGTCGCACGTGAGTTTATAGCCCACCCCACGCACGCTTTTGATTTGGATGCGCTCTTGCCCTTTTAATTTGGCGCGAATCGCCGAGATGTGCACGTCCACCGCGCGGTCATAGGGCTGACGATTGCGCCCCAAGGCCTTTTGGTAGAGGTCGTCCTTTTTCACGGGCTGGTTGACGTGGTGCGCTAAGAGTTCAATGAGGGCGTGCTCGGATCCCGTCAGATGAATACGCGTGTTATTCAAAATGATTTCCGGGCGCTCGCGCTCAATCACTAAGGGGCCCACGGTTAGGGGCGACTGATTGCGGGCGCGCAAGGGATCTTGCTCGGAAAAGAGGCGCTCAATGCGGCCCAGTAATTGTTTGGCGCTGGGGGCTTTAGCCTCACACGTGAAGTGTTCCGACTCGAGCCCTTGCGGGGGCTCCGTGCCCGTGTATTGAAAGAGCACGGGTAGGGTCGGCTTTTCCTTCAACGTTTCACAGAGCGTTTTCACTGAGGGATAGGTTAAATCTACCGTCAGGATTAAGAGTTCAAACTCCTGCTGCTCGATGGTCTTTTTCACTTCCGACAAACGGTAGATTGCCTTGGGGGCGTAGCCCTCGAGACGAAGGACATCCGCCATGAAGGTTGTGTATTCCTCATCGGGGTCGGCAATAAGGAGGGGACGATGGTGCTTCAACATGACAGGTGAGGGGGAAGTTTTTGTGACATATAACAACACTAGCGGTTATCTTAACAAAAACCCCTAAGTGTGCCCATGCCTGTTTTGCGGGCATCAGCAAGGGGGATTTGAAATAATAGGCACACCCCTTTCGCTCAACCACCCAAAACGGAGACCCCTCATGACCGAACCCACCGAAGAACGCTCTTTAGCCAACCTCTTGGCGCAATCGAAAACCAAAAGTCGATCGCAACGCTGGGGTTGGGTCTTAGTGGGGGTGGCCCTGGTGGGCGTTGCCGTTTGGGCGTTGCGTCCCAAAAACGAAGCGAAGCACACCTACATTACCGCCTCGGTTACGCGCGGTCCCATTGATGTGAATGTCACCGCGGACGGCACCTTGATGCCTGAGCGCGTTGTGAGTTTGGGCTCGTCCTTGTCGGGCATCGTTGAGCGCGTCGCCGTCGATGTGAACGACGCCGTCAAAAAGGGTCAAGTCTTAATTGAATTGGATCGCGCCAACGCCCAAGGGCGCGTTGCCCGCGCCCGGGCAACTTTGACGGGGGCGGAGGCTCGCGTCGCCGAAGCCCTCGCTCGGGAAAACGAAGCCGAGCTCGGGTGGACGCGAATGGAAAACATTCGTCGTCGCTCTGGGGGTCAGTTGCCCGCGCAGGCCGATATGGATGCACAGGCCGCCACGTTAGCGAGCGCTAAAGCCGGCGTTTTAGTCGCCAAAGCCGCGGTTGAAGACGCCAAGGCGGCCTTGACCATGGCGGAAACGGACTTGGATAAAACCTTGATTCGCTCGCCCATTGATGGCGTTGTGTTAGCGCGCAGTGTGGAGCCCGGCTACGCCGTGGCCGCGAGCTTGCAAGCGGTCGAACTCCTGGAATTAGGAAGTGACCTCTCGGAACTCGAATTAACCGTTCACGTGGACGAAGCCGATATCGGGGTGGTGAAACCGGGCCAGGCGACCTACTTTACCGTGAGCGCCTTCCCGAATGAAACCTTCCCCGCAGAACTCGTTAAGGTGGCCTATGGGTCGACCCGTACCGCGAACGTCGTGACCTACACCGCTTACTTACGCGTGAAAAACCCCAACTTAAAGTTGCGTCCTGGGATGACGGCGTCAACCACGATCGCCACGGGTCACGCCGATGATGTGATGCTCGTTCCCAATAGCGCGTTTCGCTTTGAAATCAAGGACGAAACCGCGAATAAGCCGAAGGTTACCGCGGGTCCCCCGCACCGTCAGGTGGTGGAAAAGCACCGTACGGAAACGGCCGTGCACGGGGAGCGTCACCGTACGCTTTACGTGATGCGTGACGGGGAGCCGCACCAGATTGAAGTCATCACGGGCCTCAATGACGGGGTGCAGACCGCGATTCGCTCGGACGAATTGAAGGTGGGTGACCAGGTCATCGTGGATCGTAAGAAGGCGAAAAAGTAAGGGTCACGCGTCATGTCAACCAAACCAGAAGCCGCGCCCTTAATTGAATTTAGGGACGTGCACAAAGTCTTTGGCACGGGGAGTGCTCGCTTTGAAGCCTTGAAGGGGATTTCCTTTTCGATTGACCGCGGGGAATTCGTCGCCATCATGGGGGCTTCGGGCTCGGGTAAATCCACCACGATGAATATCATTGGGACCTTGGATCGTCCCACGAGTGGCCACTATCGCTTCAGCAATGTGGCCGTGGAAACCTTGGACGCGGATCAGCGATCGCTACTTCGCCGTCATGCCTTGGGGTTCGTATTTCAGGGCTTTAACTTGCTCCCTCGAACGAGCGCCTTGGAAAACGTGGAACTCCCTTTGATTTACCAAGGGGTGCCTCGTGAAGAACGTCAAACGCGAGCGCTTGAAGCCTTAGAGCGTGTGGGCTTGGCCCCCTGGGCGCAACACACCCCAGCGGAACTTTCGGGCGGTCAGCAGCAGCGTGTTGCCATTGCCCGCGCCATGGTGACGCGCCCCGAGGTGCTTCTCGCCGACGAGCCCACAGGGAGCTTGGACAGTGAGCGCAGTGTCGAAATTATGGAACTCCTCCAAGACTTAAATGCCAAAGAAGGCATCACGGTGATCTTGGTCACCCATGAGCCCGATATGGCCCTCTACGCCAAGCGCCACCTCGTCTTTAAGGACGGGCGCCTCATTGCGGACAAACGCGTGGAGGCCGGGGCATGATCGGAAACGCATTTTATTTGGCCATTCGACAGATTTTGCGCAATCCCATGCGTAGCCTCCTCACGGTATTAGGGGTGGTGATTGGGGTTTCGAGCGTGATCACCATGATTACGGTGGGTAACGGCGTGACGCTCTCGGTGCGCGAACAGATTGAATCCATCGGGAACAATCAGTTGGTGTTGCGTCCCGGGCTTCGTATTGGACCGGGGCAAAAGCTGGGGGGCGTCGCCTTTAAGTCGGAAGACGCGGACATGCTTCGCCAGCAAATTGCGGGCGTACTCGATGTGGCCCCGCAAGCGACCAAAAATCTGACGGCCGTGGCGGACGGTCGCAACTGGCAGACCAAGGTGATTGGTACTAATAACCTTTACTTTGAAATTGAAAACCGCAATTTTGAAATTGGTCGCGCCTTTGACGTGGGGGAACTCAGCGCCGGGAGCGCCGTCTGCGTGATTGGGAAAACCATTCAGCGTGAACTCTTTGGGGAAAACGTTCCCGTGATCGGGAAATTCGTGCACATCAATGGCTTCGGGTGCCGCGTTGTGGGGCTCTTGGAAGGGAAGGGCACGGCCGCGATGGGCGGTGACCAGGATGACTTGTTGGTGCTTCCCATGAAGACCGTACAGCGTCGTGTGTTGGGCTCCAACCGTGTGAACGCCATTTTGCTCTCCATTAACCCTGAGAGTGACCGCGAATACTTGAAGACCGCGGTCACGAACCTCATGCGTGAGCGTCGAGGCCTGGGGCGCGATGAAGACAACAACTTCTCCATTCTCGATACGGCGGAAATTGCCCAGAAGGTTTCGTCCACGACCGCCATCATGACGGCGTTGCTGGGCGCTGTGGCGGCTGTGAGTTTGGTCGTAGGGGGCATTGGCATCATGAACATCATGCTGGTGTCCGTGACGGAACGCACCCGCGAGATTGGGATTCGCTTGGCAATTGGCGCGAGAGCCCGCGACGTGATGATGCAATTCTTGATTGAGTCCCTGGTTTTGGGGATTCTTGGGGGCATTCTGGGGCTGCTGCTCGCCTTAGGGCTCTCGATCCTCTTGGCGGACGTGATGGGCGTGAAGTTTATCTTTGACCCCGGGATTAACATCTTGAGCTTCTCGGTGGCGGCGCTCACAGGGGTGGTCTTTGGCTACTTCCCCGCGCGTCGAGCCGCTAAGCTCGATCCGATTGAGGCTGTGCGCCACGAGTAAACCCGCCACAAGACAAAAGAAAAGCGCCGATTCGGTTTTAGGCCCGAACGGCGCTTTTTCTTATTTCTTATGAGCTTAGCTCATTAGAACGGAATGTCTTCTTCGATCCCGTCAATACCCTGGGCGGCAGGGGCCGGAGCGGCCGGCTGCTGAGGCGCCTGGGGGCGGGAAGCGGGCTGGGTACGAGCGCGCGGGGCGCTGGTGAACCCGTCGCTCACGGACTGCTGGTCAGCGTTACGGCGGTCCAATAACTGGAGCGTTTCACCGACGATTTCCGTGACATAACGTTCGATACCGTCCTTGTCTTGATAACGGCGGGTGCGAAGGCGACCTTCGACATAGGCTTGGGAGCCCTTCTTGAGGAAGTCACGCGCGATTTCAGCGGTGCGACCAAAGAACACAATACGATGCCATTCCGTTTCGTCGACGTTTTCGCCATCACGGTTCTTGTAACGACGGGTCGTCGCCAAGCTCATGCTGGTTAAAACGGAGTTGTCGCCGATTTCACGGGTTTCGGGATCGCGCCCGAGGTTACCGACCAAAATAACTTTATTGATGGAAGCCATGGCTTATCTCTATAAACGATTGAAGATGTACTAACAATACTCGATGCCTGCGTCACTTGGTGACACTTGCGGGACGGGCTTCGTGCAATCCACGAGCAACGGCGAGCCACGTAAGCATAGCAAAGCCCGCGACAAAAAATACGCTTTCTGCAGGAAAATGCTGTGAGAGCAAACCCCCGACCGCGCCGCCCGTGAAGAGCCCCAAGCTTTGCGTGGTGTTGTAAATTCCCAGTGCGGTGCCTTTGGCCGCGATCGGTGCACTGCGCGAAGTGAGACTCGGGAGGGTGGCTTCCAGCAAATTAAAGCCTAAGAAAAAGAGCCCCAATAAGAACGCAATTTCCCAGATCGAATGCATCAAGTAGGTAAAGAGGAAGAAGGTCAGCACCAGGATCCCAGCCGAAATCTGCATGAGTTTCACGGTCTTACGTTGACGCTCCGCCCAGATAATGGGTTTTACCATTAAGGCAAAGCCAATCAAAACGGCGGGAAGATAAATCGTCCAGTGCTCTTCCACGGGCAATCCCATCGACACCAAGCGCCCTGGTACCACCATAAAGAGCGCCATCTGCGTGGCGTGCAACGTGAAGATCCCCAGGTTTAAGCGCATCAATTGGCGGTCGGCTAAGAGCGCGCGAATCGCCGGGCGCGGTTGCGTGCCAATGGCGATCCAGTGGTTTTTGGGGTTGGGCACAATAAAGCGAATCACCCCCATGGCAACGAGGGCTAAAAAGCCCGTCAAGGCGAAAAGACCGTGCACCCCAAATTGGTGCGTCAAGGGCGGTGCCACCACCAAACTTAAGGCAAAGGTTAAGCCAATGGAGGCGCCCACCATCCCCATGGAGCGCGTCAACACCTCTTCACGGACGCTATCGGCAATTAAGGCCGAGATGGCTGCAGAAATGGCCCCCGCCCCTTGAAGGGCGCGCCCTAACATCACGCCCCAGAGCGTACCCGAGGTCGCGGCAATAAAACTCCCCAAGGCAAAGATGGCTAAACCCACAAGAATCACTTTTTTGCGACCGAAACGGTCGCTCGCCATCCCAAACGGGATCTGGCAGAGACTCTGCGTTAAGCCATAAATCCCAATCGTGAGCCCCACGAAAAAGGCATTGTCGCCCCCGGGGAGCGCTTTGGCGTAGACCGCAAAGACGGGAAGGATTAAGAAAAGCCCGAACATGCGCAAGGCATAAATGCTCGCGAGCGAAATGCTCGAGCGGCGCTCTTGCGACGTCATTTGAATTTTATTGTTGGTTGGGGCGTCGGCCATGAGGGGTCAACCTATTGAGAGGGTCAAAGGGGTTTTGGGTTTTCAAGTCACGCTAAAAAGTCTATATTGAAAGATTGGCGTTTCCCTTAAGAGAATGAAGATTCGGATGCAAGACATCATTATTCATCGTGCCCGCACACATAATTTAAAGAATGTGAGCCTGACAATCCCGCGTGGTCAATTGACTGTCTTTACGGGGCTCTCGGGCAGTGGTAAATCGAGTTTGGCGTTTGACACGCTCTACGCGGAGGGACAACGTCGTTATGTCGAAAGTCTCTCTTCGTATGCTCGACAATTTTTAGAATTAATGCCACGCCCTGATGTTGATCACGTGGAAGGGTTGAGTCCTGCCATAGCGATTGACCAAAAAGGGGTGAGTTCGAATCCGCGTTCTACGGTTGGGACCGTGACCGAAGTCACGGACTATATGCGACTGTTGTTTGCGCGAGTAGGCGTTCCGCACTGCCCGACGCATCATGAGGCGCTCACCATGGAGAGTGTCGCCGCGATCGCTGACCGAATTTTGACATTAAGTGACGGTGCGCGTGTGATTTTGAGCGCACCAGTTTTACGCGCTCAAACGGGAAACTTTACGCCGTACTTTGAAAAGGCCCTCTCGGAAGGCTTTATTCGCTTTCGCGTTGATGGCGAAGTGATGACCTTGGATGAGCCCATGAGTCTGGACGATGGGCAGCCCCACGACGTCGATGTCGTGGTGGACCGCTTGCGTGTCGCACCGACTGCGCGCACCCGTATTGCGGAAAGTGTCGAGCGTTGTGCGGAATTAGGAAACGGCCGCGTTTTAATTAACGAAATGGACTCCGAGATGGCGTACACGGGGAGCACCCGTTACGTGTGTCCGCATTGCGCCTATACCCTTCCCAAACTTGAACCCGCTATGTTTTCGCCTAACGGTCCCAAGGGGTGTTGTCCCGCCTGCCAAGGCACTGGGATCGGAACCGAATTTGATGTCGCCCGTGTGGTGACGGCCCCCGGGCTCTCCCTTCGCATGGGGGCGATTCACGGATGGGATTCCCGTTCGGTGCGAAAATTCCAGCGCTTAGAAGCCGTCGTCACCGCTTTAGGGGGCACGATTGATACCCCCTGGATGAGCCTGCCTGAGAGCGTTCAGACGGCGCTTCTTTGGGGTAGTGACGTCACGCGCGCCCAACACCCCCCGTTCATCGGGATCATGACGGAATTGCATGAGGTCTGGGATCGCGAAGCGGACGACTCCCCTTTGCGTGAAGCCCTTCGACAATTCAGAAGTGAGGTGCCTTGTCCCGTGTGTGAAGGGCGTCGTTTACGCGCGGACGTTCTCTCCGTTTACGTGGGGGATGGGGAACAGCATTGGGCGGTCGATGAACTCGATCGCTTAAGCCTCTCGGAATTGCGCGCGACACTTGAGAGTCTCGTTTTCTCCGAAGGGCACGCCCCCGTGGGGCAAAAGCTCACGGAAGAAATTGGCGCCCGCCTTCGCTTCTTAGAAGATGTCGGGCTCGGGTACTTAAGTCTGGGTCGTCGCAGTGACTCGCTCTCTGGCGGCGAAAGCCAACGCATTCGTTTGGCGAGCCAAATTGGATCAGGCCTCACGGGCGTTCTCTACGTCTTAGACGAACCCAGTATCGGGTTACACCAGCGCGACAACCAGCGTCTCTTAAATAGCCTCAAACACTTGCGCGATCTCGGAAACACCTTGATTGTTGTAGAGCATGACGAAGATGCCATTCGTCAAGCGGACTTTGTCGTGGATATGGGGCCTGGCGCCGGCGAGCACGGGGGCGAAGTCGTGGCTGCAGGCACCCCGGCTGAAATCATGGCTAACGAAAAAAGCCTCACGGGTCAGTATTTGACGGGTGCGAAAACCGTGCCCATTCCCGCTCGCGCCAAACGTCCTACGCAAGGGTGGGTGACTCTGAAGGGCTGCACGGGGCACAACCTCAAAAACGTGGACTTTGCGTTGCCTGTGGGTCTCATGACGGTCGTGACCGGGATTTCGGGTTCAGGCAAATCGTCGCTCGTCATTGACACCCTGTACGCGGAATTAGCGAAACGCTTAAATCGGGCGGAGACGCAGGCCTTGCCCTTTGAGTCGTTAGACAACGAAGACGCCTTTGACAAGGTGATCATGGTGGATCAAAGCCCCATTGGTCGTACGCCACGCAGTAACCCCGCCACCTACACGGGGGTCTTTACGCAAATTCGTGAAGTCTTTGCGAAAGCCCAGATGTCGCGAGAACGTGGCTATGGCGCGGGGCGCTTTAGCTTTAACGTGAAGGGCGGGCGCTGTGAGAGCTGTCAGGGTGACGGCATGATTCGCATGGAAATGCACTTTTTGCCCGACGTCTACGTGCCGTGCGAACAGTGTCATGGACGTCGCTACAACCGTGAAACCCTGGAAGTGCTCTTTAAGGGCCTCAACATTGCTGACGTTTTAGAGTTAACGGTCGACGAAGCCATTCCGTTATTTGCGGGCTACCCCAAGATTCATCGTCCCCTAAAGGCTTTAGCGGACGTGGGCTTAGGCTACATCCGCTTAGGGCAAAGTGCGACCACGTTCTCCGGGGGCGAAGCCCAACGTATTAAGTTGGCCGCTGAATTGGCGCGTCCGGACTCTGGCAACACCTTGTACATCCTGGACGAGCCCACCACGGGGCTTCATTTCCACGACATTGCGCAATTAACCGATGTGTTGCGTCAGCTCATGGCCAAGGGCAACACCGTCTTGATTATTGAGCATAATTTAGATGTGATCCGCAGTGCGGATTACGTGGTGGACATGGGCCCAGAAGGGGGCGGCGAAGGGGGCGAAATTCTCTTTGCGGGCACCCCCAAAGCGTTGGCGAGCGCTTCGGGCACGGTCACCGGACCCTATTTAAAGGCCGATGCCCAGCGTCGTGCGCAATCGAGTAAAGAGGAGAAGTGAACATGAAAGTGATGCTCTTTGGCGCCACGGGGCGCGTTGGGCGTACGCTTTTACCCAAGCTCTTAGCCCAAGGCTGGGCGGTGGTGCCGTTGGGGCACGAGGATATCGCCATTGAAGAAGAGCCCCATGTGCGTCGACTCTTGCAAGCCTTTCATCCCGATTGGGTCATTAATGCTGCGGCCTACACCGATGTGGCGGGCGCGCAGAAGGCGGAAGACCTGGCCATGGCCACAAACGCAGAAGGCGCCCAAAACATCGCCAAGGCGTGTGCCTTAACGGGCGCGAAATTGTTGCACCTCTCCACGGACTTCGTTTTTGATGGGAAAAAACGAAGCCCTTATCAGGTAAGCGATCGCGTCGCGACCCTCACCAACCCGTCTGTTTACGGCATGAGTAAAGCGATGGGTGAAGAGTTGGTGCGCTTCTCAGGGGTCTCGGGCGTCATCCTTCGCGCGGGGTGGCTCCACGGTGTTGGGGAAGACTTCTTTGTGAAGCTCTTTACGAAAGCCCTGGACGCCGACGCCCCCAATCCTTTCTTTGTCGTGGACGACGAAGTGGGGGTCCCCACCAGTGTGGACGCCCTCACAGATTGGCTGATGGCCTATTTGAAGCCCAATCCTAAGCCCACGGATCTTTCTGTTGTGCACTACCGTGAGGCGGGTCCTCAGGTGAGCCGCTTTGCGTTAGCGAAACGTGCGTTCGAATTGGGCGCTGACGCTACGTCGTACCCCGTCGTGCGAGACGCCTTTGAGCGCGCGCTAAAACATTTAAAGGCTAGTCAAGATGAGGCGGGGTTCCGCCCCAAGTACACCGCGCTGGAGGCGACGGTGGGTGAAGGCTGGCCAGCGTTTTCGGACTGGGACGCGGGCGTGCGCGAAAGCGTATCCGCGCACGTTAAGCGCTTGGGGTAGTAAGACAACGGGGACTCGAAAAGAGCCCCCGTTTTGTCTTTAGTCTTTCTGTCGCTGGCACTCAAAATGCCAGGCATCGCGACACATCTCGTCGATCCCGAGCTGGGCTTCCCAGCCAAAGAGGGTCTTCGCGAGCGTTGCATCCGCATAGTTTTCCGCAATGTCGCCATCGCGGCGCGGGGCAAAGGTAAAGGGCACGGCGCGGCCACTTGCCTTTTCAAAGGCACGGATTACTTCCAAAACGGAATACCCACGACCGCACCCAAGGTTTACCGCCGTCCAGCCCGTTTTCCCGAGCGCCCACTGAAGCGCTTTGACGTGACCTTCGGCTAAGTCCACCACGTGGATGTAGTCACGCACCCCGGTGCCATCGGGCGTGGGGTAGTCGTTACCAAATACCTTTAAGGACGCCAACTGCCCCGAGGCGACACGCGCCACGTAGGGTAAGAGGTTGTTCGGAATGCCGTTGGGATTCTCGCCAATGAGGCCCGACGGGTGCGCCCCAATCGGGTTGAAGTAGCGAAGGCAGACCGCACAGAAGGCGTCATCGGACTTGGTGACGTCACTTAAAATCTCTTCGACCATCATCTTCGTGCGCCCGTACGGGTTCGTAGCGGGTTTTAACGGACTCGCTTCCGTGAGGGGCAATTGGTCGGGATCGCCATACACCGTCGACGAGGAACTAAAGATGAGGGTTTTAACCCCAGCCGCCTTCATGCCTTCTAAGAGCGAAATCGTGCCGTTCACATTGTTGTCGTAGTAGTCGAGCGGTTTCGCCACCGATTCCCCCACGGCTTTTAAGCCCGCAAAGTGAATCACGGCTTCACACTCATAGGTGCGCAACACGTTTTCAACCGTTTTCGCATCACGAATGTCGCCGTGGCACAGAGGAACCGACTGCTTCGCTAATTCGCAGATCGGACCAATGACGTCCGGGTCCGCGTTAGAGAAATTGTCAAAGAGAACGGGTTCAAAGCCGGCGTTGGCCAAGGCAACTGCGGTGTGCGAGCCGATAAAGCCCGCGCCACCCGTTAAGAGAATACGCATGAATGAAATTAGTCCTTTTTCGGAGTCGAGTCCGTTGGGGCCGGTAAGGGCGTTAAGTGCGCCACTTCTAGGGCTAGGGCGTGAAGCGAAATCTTAATTTCTAAAGAAAAAATCAGCGACGACGCAATGGTGAGCACCACGGCGAGAATCAAAAGGATGGAGGAGAGCAGATCGAAATCCTCGTCCAACATGACGCCAAGCGTACTCACTGCCACCAGTAGTGCGGCAAAGAGGGCGGCCAACGCCACCGTGAGCATCCCGAGGCGCAGTAAAAACGCCCGACGATAAATCAAACGGATTTCTTGCTCTAAGTCCAAACACTTGCCGTCCGTGAGGTCCGGGCGCGCACGCTTCTTGGCCAACTGACGAATGCGATTCGTCGTGTGCATAAAGCGCGCGGACATACAGAGCATCATCAGCCCCACGCCCGAAATCAACGTAATCGGCGCCAAAGCCTGATGGAGCATGAGGCTAAACGTTAACACATTGCCGTCACTCACTTCGAGGTCCCTCCAATCGTTTCCATGGGCGCACGACGGAGCACCTCAGGGGTGGGCGTCAGGGTAGAGGCACTCGACATGGGGACACGACGCACCAAAAGACGAATCGCCTTTAAGCTCAAACTCACTTCGAGCGTAAAGAAAACACACGAAACAATAATGAGTAAGAGGGCGATGCCAAGGAGCGCCGCGGACAGCCCCGTCCAATTGAGGTTCCAGAAGCTCTCGATGACATTGAGCGCGACCAGAAGCCCTGCGGATACGGTGGAAAGTGCCAAACACAGCATGGCGCGACGTAGCAGCGAACAGCGCTCGTAGAGGACCGAGATTTCCTGATCCAGATCGGGGTCCTCTTGGAGCCCCACCGTTTCACGCTCCGCAATCAATTGACGAACGCAGTCTGCGCAATGGTTGTAGCGCGTGGTCATGCAAAGCTTCACCAAGCCCACCCCCGAAATCAAGGTAATCGGGGTGAGGGCATGGGTGAGCACCGTTTGAAAAGTCACCGACATGGCGTTTAATTAGGCCTCGCGCAAGAAGTTCACCAAGGTGGGATTCACGATCCGCTTGAAGTCTTCCGTGTTAATGATGATGGAGTGATCCAAGTGCCCCGCGTTAAAGGCAAGCTCTTCGTAACGGGTAAAAAGGCTCGGCTCACAAACGAGTTCTAAGTCGGGGTGAAAGCTCACCGGGGGCACCGCCCCAAAGACGCAGCCCGTGTATTCCATCACTTCTTCGGGGCTCGCTAAACTCGCGCGGCGGCCCCCTACGGCCACCGCAATCTTGGAGAGGTCGGCTTGCATGTCAGCAGGCAACACCGCTAAGACGTGCTTTTTGACGCCATTTCCCTTCACGGTGAGGCAAAGCGCTTTAGCCCCTTGGCCGAGTTCGGTGCCACGAATCTCCGCCACCGATTGGCTCGACTTGTCGCACGCAATATGCTCTAACACACGAAAGCGAGCGTTACCAGCTTCAAACTTCTCACAAAGCTTTTCTAAAACGTTCTCTACCATTACAATTTCCCTTTTTTGGTTGGTCCAATGGTGACTTTCTCGGCGAGGGTCGATTGACGTCGAAAATTCCTGACGCCAAAGCGAGAAAGTGGTCTGCTAAAAATATTACGCTTCTTTCAGACGAAATAAAATACGCGCAACGACATTGGGTGAGACGATGACAGCGAAACAGCCCCTTGAGGGAACCCTTTTAGCCTTGGATTTTGGCTTAGCCCGTATCGGGGTAGCCCGTGGCTCGACCCTGATTGGCTCGGCCGAGCCCCTGATGGTGATTCACGCCAAAACGAAGGCGGATCGTTGGGCGGCGTTAGATAAACTCGTCAAAGAATGGGAGCCCGTTGCCTTTGTCGTGGGGGTGCCTCGCCATGGGGACGGGTCGCCTACCGATATCACGCCCACCTGTGAGCGTTTTGCCCGTCAGGTGGCGGCGAAATACCGTCGTCCCGCCTTTACGGTCGATGAGCGCTTCTCCTCGGTCGTAGTCGAGTCCGATGAAACGTATATCGACGACGAGGCGGCGGCTGTGATTCTTGACCAATATTTCCGTGAGACGGGTTTGTCCAGTCTCTAACCTTTTTTCTTTTAGTGTTCAATGAAACAAATTAAAGGCGTGAGCCGCTTGGTCGCGGTTGCCCTCTACACCCTTTGGGTTCTCTTTTTAGTCGTGTTGGTGTTTCCCTTCTTAGGGAACGCCTGGCGTGGTCGCTTGATTCGCCGTATGGCGCCGGTGCTCCCTAAGTTGATGGGGGTGCGCGTTACGGTCTTGGGGACGCTCCCCAAAAACGATCCGCGCTTTACCGATGGGGTGAATCCTTCGGGCGCGGGGCTCTTGGTGGTAGCGAACCACGTGAGCATCGTGGACATCTTTGCCTTGGACAGCATCTTGCCCTGCCGCTTTGTGGCGAAAAGTGAAATCGCCAATTGGCCGGTCTTCGGGTTGATTGCCCGCAGTGTGGGGAGTCTCTTTATTGAGCGCGCTCGCCGTCGTGCCGTGTTGGATACCGTGCGCTTAATGAGTGGCACGTTAGCGGACGGCCGCAACGTCGTCTTTTTCCCGGAAGGGACCACGGGAACGGGCTTGTCGTTATTGCCCTTCCACGCCAACCTCTTTGAAGCCGCCGTGATGAGCGAAACGGACATTTTGCCCATCACGCTTAACTATTTAGAAGACGGCGTTCGTACGGGGAAAGCCTCGTACGCCGGTCGCACCTCCATGTGGACCGTGATGAAGCGCTTGGTTTTCTCCGACAACATCACCTTGGAAATCCATGTGGGTGACATCATCGCGGGCAAGGGCAAGACCCGTAAAGCCCTGTGCGATGAAGCCTCGGCTCGCATGAGCGAAATGCTCGATTTGCCGGATGCTACCGCTGAGCGTGAAGCCGCGCGCTTAGCTCGCACCCAGTAATTAAAAGGCCAGCGGGTCGGCGATCTGTTCGCAGTCGACTTGCCACAGGGCACGATCTTGTGCGCGTGCCCCCGTGAGCTGACCACCCCATAACGCCCCGGTGTCTAAACTCAGGACATCGGGGCGATTTAATACCCCCAGGGTAGACCAATGCCCAAAGACGACGGGCTTTGTTAACGGAATACGTCGGGGGTCATCAAACCAGGGGATAAAGGGGGAGGGCGTGCTCTCGGGCGCCCCCTTAGGATGAAAGTCCAGGAGCCCCGTCTCGGCATTCACGTAGCGCATGCGCGTGAGGACATTTAAAACCGCTTGGATGCGTGCGGGTCCCGTGAGACCCTCGTCCCAGTTGAGTCCCCCGTACATGTCTTTGAGTTGCGCCTTCCAGTCGTCGGCCTGAAGACAGCCTTCGACTTCTCGCGCCAATCCAACGGCTTTCTCACCCGTCCACAAAGGATGAATCCCCGCGTGCACGTAGTAGGCGTCTTCGTCTTCAATGAGTAAGGGCTGGTGACGAAGCCACTCGATAATCTCTCCTGCGTCTGGGGCCTCCAAGACGTCCTGGATCGTGTCTTTTCGCGTCGGGGGACGAACGCCCGCTGCCACCGCCAAGAGGTGCAAATCGTGATTCCCCAAGACCACACGAGCGCGATCTCCCATTGCCATCACATCACGCAACACCCCTAAGGAGTCGGGACCGCGATTTACCAAATCCCCCACAAAGACCAAGTTATCGGTCTGGGGAAGCTTGGCTAAGAGGCGATGTAAGGGGGCGCGGCAACCTTGTAGGTCACCGATAGCAATGGCATTTTTTTTCATCATCGGTCGCAGGGGGATAAGCCCATTGGTACAATCAGGGGCAACGTCGCGTCTAAGGACGGACGCCTTTTTCCAAATTCTAACGAAAGCCCGACGATATCCAAATGAAACCAGTACGTAAAGTTGTTTTCCCCGTTAACGGTTTAGGGACCCGCTTCTTGCCCGCCACCAAGGCGATGCCTAAAGAAATGATTCCCGTGGTGGACAAGCCCTTGATTCAGTACGCGGTGGAAGAAGCCGTGGCCGCTGGGATCACGGATTTGATTTTCGTCACGGGGCGCAACAAGCGCAGTATCGAAGACCATTTCGACAACTCCCCCGAGTTAGAGCGTGAATTGGCGCAAAAGGGTAAGAAAGAACTCTTGGAAATTCTCCACGGGATCGTCCCCGAAGGCGTGAACTGCATCTACATCCGTCAGCCCCGTGCGTTGGGCTTAGGGCACGCCGTGCTCTGTGCGCAGCCGGTCGTGGGCGATGAGCCGTTTGCCGTGATGTTGGCCGACGACTTGGTCGATGGCGACTCCTGCATCGGTCAGTTGGTGAAGGTTCGTGAAGACCGTCAGGGCGGTGGCGTTGTGGCCGTTCAGGACGTTGATCCGGAAGCCACCAAGGCCTATGGCATCGTGAGCGTGGACGATAACGAAGCCACCACCTCCCAGATGCGCGGCATTATCGAAAAGCCCGAACCCGCGGTGGCTCCCTCGCGCATGGCCGTGATTGGTCGCTACGTGTTTGAGCCCTCCATCTTCAAGCACTTATCTGAAGTGAAGCCGGGCGTGGGTGGTGAAATCCAATTAACGGACGGTATTGCCGCAGAACTTCGTGAAACGCCCGTCTATGCCCACCGCTTCCAGGGCACCCGCTTTGACTGCGGTAGCAAGCAGGGCTTTATTGACGCGACGGTGAA
>JAHHRF010000031.1 GCA_020025955.1 Sutterella sp. | reverse complement strand
ACGAAATCGTGAAGAAGTACCACGGCAAGACCGATGCCGCCAGCATGAAGGCTTTACATGATGACTTGATGGCGCTCCACGGCCACAAGATGGGTCAGATGAAGGGCCACCACGGTCACGACAAGATGAGCGAAATGCATGAAAAGATGAAGGCCATGCATTCGGGCAAGATGACCCAAGAAGAAATGATGAAGATGCACGAAGAACTCGTGGCGATGCACGGTGGGGCGGACGCCTTAAAGGATCCGGCTATGAAGGCCAAGCACGACGAAATCGTGAAGAAGTACCACGGCAAGACCGATGCCGCCAGCATGAAGGCTTTGCATGACGAATTGATGGCGCTCCATGGCCACAAGATGGGTCAGATGAAGGGTCATCATGGTCACGACGGCAAGATGTGCGATCACGCCAAGATGAAGGGTCATGAAGGCAAGATGTGCGATCACGCCAAGATGAAGGGCCACGACGGTAAGATGTGTGACCCCGCCAAGATGAAGGCGCATCACGGCGATAAGAAGCCGAGCTGCTGCGAATAAGAAAGCGCTAGTGGCTTAGCTTGACAAGAGGACGCTCCGAAAGAAGGAGGGTCCTCTTTTTTCTTTGGGGCTTGCGCCCCTTATTGGGCTTCGCTACACTCCAACGCGTACGCGTTAGGGGTACTGTCTGGAAGCTTTCTCCAGACCGTTGAGACACACCCTTCGTACCGGATCGGGATAAAGACCTGCGTCGGGAAACGCTTTTGATTGGTGGAGGCTTTGCGTCCACCCAAAACCACACCCTCCAAGCCCCCGGTCTGCCTTGTTTTTTTCCTCTTTTGGAGTTTCCTTATGGCAGACACCTTCCATTCCACCCCTTCCTCTTCGTCATTTCCCCCTTTGCCAGGGGACCGAATGTGGGTTTCGACCCCGCACGGCGAACGGGTTCCTTTTCGAGCCATTCATCTCTCTGATACGCCCTTAGGGTTGGGCGGCATGAAAAACCCCACCCTCTTTTTAAATGACACCGTCGGTGACCCCAAGCCCGATGGGACGCTGCCCGTTCGTGAGCGTCCCCAGCCTGGCTCCCCCACGCTTTTAGAGTGCGCAAGAGCGGGCACGGTAACGCCTGAGATGAGTTACGTCGCCACGCGTGAAAACTTGAACCTTGAAGGCTTTAAAGAAAGCCTCTTGGCCACTAACAACCACGCACTCATTGCGAAACTCATGCCTTACCTAGAGGGGATTGCCCTGTGGACCCCAGAGCGCGTCCGCGACTTGGTCGCCAAACGTCACGCGGTGATTCCGCTAAACGTTCGTCACCCCGAGGCCTTGCCCATGATCATTGGGCGACGTTTTAGTACCAAGGTGAATGCCAATATCGGAACGAGTAAAGGCTCTAACACCGAAGACGAAATCAAGAAACTTGCGGTGGCGCTTCGCTTTGGGGCGGACACGGTGATGGATCTGTCGACGGGGGAGGCCATTCAAGCGACGCGTGAGCGACTTCTTCGCCATAGCCCTGTGCCCGTGGGGACTGTTCCCTTGTATGAGGTTTTAGAAGCGGTTGGGGGCGACCCGATGGCGCTCTCGTGGGACGCGTTTAAGCGCGTCATGGAAGCGCAATGCGAAGAAGGGGTCGACTACATGACCTTGCACGCAGGGCTCTTACGAGCGGACATTGAAAAGACGCGCCATCGCATGACGGGGATTGTCTCGCGCGGGGGCGGCTTAATGGCCCGGTGGATGCAGGGGCACAACCAAGAGAATTTCCTCTTTACGCATTTCGATGAGATTTTGCGTATTGCGCGCCACTATGACGTCACGTTGTCGTTGGGCGACGGGTTACGTCCCGGGAGCCTCTTTGATGCCAATGACGCGGCGCAGCTCTCTGAACTCAAAACCTTGGGACACCTAAACCGATTGGCAGGTGACGCTGGGGTGCAGTGCATGATTGAGGGGCCCGGGCACGTGCCGTTGGAGACGATTGCTCGGAATCAAGCGCTCGAGACCGAATGGTGTGATGGGGCGCCCTTTTACACACTGGGCCCCTTAGTGTGCGACACGGGGGCGGGGTACGACCATGTCACGGCAGCGATTGGCGGCACCGTGATGGCTTCTGAGGGCACGGCTATGCTCTGTTACGTGACCCCGAAAGAGCATTTGGGGCTTCCCAATGTGGACGATGTGCGAGAAGGCTTAGTGGTCTTTCGCTTAGCGGCCCACGCCGCCGACGTTGCGAAGGGGATTCCGGGCGCCCTCTTGCGAGACCATTTGATGAGCTCTGCGCGCTTTGAATTCCGATGGCTTGATCAATACGCCCTGAGTTTTGACCCCGAGCGCGCACGGCGCTTTCATGATGAAACCTTAGGGGGCGCAGGGGGCAATCACGCGCACTTTTGCAGCATGTGTGGTCCCCAATACTGCCCCATGCGTTTAGCGCATACGCTTTTCTCAAGCGAAGCGGGTGAAGAGAAAGCGCTTCCCTCTAACGGTTAAAACTGAAAAAGGGCTCGGTGTCGGGGGCGATGGGAAGCCCCCGACGAACCGAGCCCTCTTTGGGCAGCCTCTAGAGCGCTGGCACGTCATCGACGAAGCGTTCCGCGTCGCGCACGGGGGTCTCCTCCCCGAAGCGCGCGAGCGAATCGCGGGCTAACTCATAGAGCACCGTCACGGGCGTGTAGGGCGCGAGCTTGCGGGCAATGTGGACGCGGTGCACTTCTACCGTACGGCGCGACACAAAGAGTTCATCCGCAATGTCTTGGCTGGTCATCCCACGGGCTAACAAAAAGAAGATTTGGCGCTCACGGCGAGAAAGCGACTCAAGTTTCCTGAGGACTTCCGCACGCGACAACGCCACCAGGGCGCGCGACTGGGCGACTTGGATTTTTTTGGCTAATTCGTCGGGGTAGACGGGTTTTCGCATCAACGCCACCGCCCCGCGATCCAAGACGTCCATGGCGTCTTCGCAGGTGGGGTCGCTCGCAAAGAAAATTACCTGAATGGGGCTATTTTCTTCGCGCAGTTGATCAAAAAGGGCGTGGGCACGGTGGTGCTTCATGTCCGCGTCCATCACGAGGCACCCGGGTTGGGTTAAATCAACGGCGTCGAGAAAGTCATCGACCGACCCATAGGTGGCCGCTTGGCGACCCAGCGTGGCCAGGGCAAATTGAATGGAGTAGCGGACATCGTCATCGTCGACGACCCACACGGGGACGGAATCGAGATCCATAGCACAAACGTATACGTAAAGTTACCGATATCCTCATGGTATCAGATTGCTCCGCACTCGGGGAAAGTGGGCCGTCGCAGTACAATGAGGATAGGGCCTTTGTTTAAAGGCTTCCCCCTTCGTTTTTTTGGGTTTGACTATGTCGGAGCGTCTTCCTTTTTCCGCGACCCCTGCGAGTCGCCACGTGAGTGTGAAAGCGCACCTCCCCGCGCCCGAGCTCGTGGAGCGTGTGAAACGCTTGCCTCGCTCGATTCGAGTGGGGACCTTGGGCTGGGCGTCGCCCAGCTGGAAGGGGATTGTCTATGACGCCATGAGTGGGGAGGCGAGGCTCTACCAAGAGGGCTTGCATGCCTATAGCCGTCATCCGATGCTCAATACGGTGTCCTTAGAAGGGCACTTCTATCGCTCGTACACGGAAGCCCAGTTTGCGTCCTTTGCCCAACAGGTGCCAGAGGACTTTCGCTTTTGCGTGCGTGCGCCAGGGCGCTTTACGGATCCCTTCTTGCGCGACAAACAAGGGCGACCCGTGGGGGCGAATCATGAATTCTTGAATCCCGCCTCAATCGACGAAGCCGTCGAACGTCCCTTATCGGGCTTAGGCGACAAGTTTGGGGCGCTCTTAGTCGAAGCTGGGCGCGTTCCCGTGCAAACCGTTGACAGCGTGGACGACAGAAACCGCTATATTGCGTCCGTGATTAAGCGGGTGGCGAGTTGGCGAGACGCTTTGCCTGAGCACGTGATTGTGGGCATAGAGTGGCGCAATGCTGAATGCTTAACCCCGCGCATGATGGATGAACTGTTTGAGGCCAACATCATCCCCATCATGAGTCTGCACCCTACGATGCCAGCGGCTCTTCGTCAAATGAAGGCCATGGGCTACTACTACCGTGATCGGGAAACGGAGACGGGGGCGCCCGCTGGGATGCCCGTTTTCCGTGGCCCCTTTATTGCGCGCTGGAGTCTGTCGCCGTCACTCTCTCGTCCCCTGTTGAGCCCGAGCTCCAAAGGACGCTTGATTGCGCCCGACATTCCGACGCGCCATGTGATTGCGGAAATGCTCTGGCGAGCCGCGTCAGAAGGCTACCCCGCTTACGCCTTGGTGGGGAATCGTGCTGAAGGGTTGGCGCCCGGCACGTTAGAGGCCATTCTCAAAAATGCGGACGCCGTTCGGAAAAAAGAAGTGGCCCTGCGCCCGTTACGTACGGGGCAGCTCGTCGCCTAACTTACCAAGTGGGAAAGGGCGAGGGCGTAGCCGCCTCTTCTTCAATAGGGGTGTCTGGGGTGCCCACTAAAAGGAAAGCGTGCAACGCTTCCGTTTCGGCGTCGTAGAGCCCTTTGGTGTCAGGAAGCACGCGCCCTGAGACGGTTTTAGCCGCGTACCCTAAGGCCGTGAGCCCTAAAAGGAGGGTTTGCAGGGATGCCCCCATCGTGATTAAACGCTCACGGCGGGTGAGGTCATCCGCCTCATGCGTCCTCGTTTCAATGAGCGCTAAGAGCATGGGGCCCTTGAGGGCTTTACTGCGAGCGCGATCAATGGTTTTTTCGTCACTACCCGGAGGCAAGGCTTCTTCAAAGGCGTCCGCTAACACCTCACGCGAGTCAATCTTCACCCACCGATAGGGACGCGTCTTTTCGTGGCAGGGGCTGCGAAGGGCGGCCCCCAAGAGTTGCGCCAATTCTTCTTCCGTGGGGACGGGTAAGGTCAAATGCTTGGCCCCACACGAGTGGCGGGCATGCACTAAAGCGAAAAACGAATCCGACGAGGCGATCATGGTGAGAGTCTTCCTTTGAGAGGCAGAAAAATCGAGAAGCGCTTTTATTGTACGCCTCTTGCTCTGTGTGGCCCTTAGTCGAAAGGTCCCCTGGTTTTCCTTTTCTTCTGAGCGTGCCCTTCTTACAATGTCAGGGTTCTTTGGTTTTAGGGGGCGCTCATGCCACTACTTTGCATTTCCCCGTCGCTTAACGCGCAAACGCCGGTTTATCCCGGGGACACCCCTTTTTCCGTGACGTGGGAAGCGGGGACACAGGATGACTTTACGCTCTCCACTTTTTCGATGAGTCCCCATGTGGGGGCGCACATGGATGCCCCGAAGCATCGCGCGGGAAGGCTTCCTGATATCACTGAGATTCCCTTAGACGCAGGCGTGGGTCCCGCTTGGGTGTGTGATGTGAGTGCGGGGATGGGGGCGATTGACTCGGATGCGTTTGAGTCGGTCCCCAAGGACGTCACGCGCCTCCTCATTAAAACGGGTCGCCCCGAAGGGACGCCGTTTTCTACCCCCTATCGGGCGTTAACGAAGGAAGCGGTGTTGGCCCTCAAAGCACGTGGCCTAACGCTCATTGGGATAGACGCCCCCGGGCTCGATGCTCCTGGCAAGGAAGTGGGGCCTGACTCCGCCCACAGTCAACTTTTACCCCAAGGCGTGGTATTTTTAGAAAATCTCGTTTTGGCAGCGGCCCCAGAAGGCCCCTGTGAACTCATTGCCTTACCCCTCAAAATGACGGGCCTCGAAGCCTCCCCCGTGCGCGCGGTGCTTCGGTTCTAAAAAAACAAAGCAAAGAAAGGATTTCAGTTGTGAAGCGTTTTACTCAACCCTTACGCATTCGTATGGCTCACTGTGATACGGCGGGCATTGTTTATCACCCGCAATACTTTGTGATGCTCAACGCCCTCATGGAAGACTTTTTCCGTGAGGTGGTAGGGGTCTCCTACGAAGACGCCATCGCCAAGGGCTGGGGCTTTCCGGTCGTCGGCGTGCGCTCTGACTTTACGCGCCCGAGCCGCTTAGGGGACGCCTGCACGATGGAACTTTGGCTCGAGCACGTGGGGACCACCAGCGCTCGCTTTGCCATGCGTATCGTGGGCGAGAAGGGGGACGTTCGTTTGGCGGCCACAGAAACCGTGGTCTGCGTCAAGAAAGTTGAAGAGGGCACGGGGCTTGCTTCCATGGCGTTGCCAGACGACGTGCGTGCGGTGTTCCTGGAGTATCTCGCAGACGATCAGTTAACGCTTCGCGCGTAAACGAAAAGGGACACTTTGAAGTGTCCCTTTTTTCTTAGATCCCTTCGAACTGGGCGTCTTCACGCCAGAGCGTTTTGAGTAACGCCTGACGGTGTTCGTTCACGCCCGTCGTAAAGAAGCGATCCGTGAGGGTGCGCTTTGTGTTTAACCGGTTCGCTTCAGTTAAACGCACTTCTAAGCGGCGCGCAATCTCGGGGGCGGGGTCAACAAGCGTCGTGCCTGCGGGCAATACCTCAGCAATCGTCTCTTTTAAGAAGGGATAGTGCGTGCAGGCAAGCGCTACGGTATCGACCTGGGCGTCGACCAGGGGGCGCGTGAGGGTTTCTAAGAGGTGGCGGGTATCCGCCCCCGTAAAGTCTCCACGCTCCACACATTCCATAAGCCCAGGGCAAGCGCAGTCCACAATGTGCGCGGGCGGCATAAAGCGGGCTTTTTGCGCTAAGTAGGCGGGGCTCGTCACCGTTTTCGTGGTGCCCATCACGCCAATGCGTTGCGTCTTCGAGCGTCGGAAGGATTCTTCTAACGCCGGTTCAATCCCCACGACCGGAATCGAGAGGACGGACTTTAAGTAGGGACGTAACGTCACCGTGGCGGTATTGCAGGCAATCACCAGGGCTTTAATGTCCAAGGCGAGCAAGTGCTCCACCAAGACCATGACGCGCGCTTGAATGGCCGCATCGCTTTTCTCCCCCCAGGGGGCGTGGGCACAGTCGGCAGCGTAATAGAGCGTCTCCTCAGGGAGGTAGGCGCGCACCGCACGGGCGACGGAAAGTCCGCCGAACCCGGAGTCGATAATGCCGACCGGACGGTGGCTGAGCTCGCTCATTTTATTGGGAATCCTTTTCTGGGCTAGTTTTAGAGGCTAGGCGCCATTTTAATTGATACCAGAGGCGATTCACAAATTGAGTCTCCGAGACAAAGACCGCGAGCACAATAAAGGCGCCCCCAGTAAGGCCCCCGACGCCTAAGCGTTCCCCCGCCCAGTAACCAATGATGGCTGCAAAAACGCTCTCCAACGCGTAGATGACGGCTGCACGATCAGGCGGCACCGTGCGCTGCGCAAAACCCAACAGAATCTGCGCTAACGCGACAATGGTCCCTAACCACAGGATCCCGCCCCAGAAGGTAAGGCTCGACCAGTCGGTGGGGGGCAGCAAATCTGGCTCAAACGTTTTCAAAAGAACGAGTAATACGCCCGAGTAAAACGCCGTCATCACCAATTGCGTAAAGGCCAATTCTTTGGGGTTGCACTTCGGGGCGTAGCGCCCAGCGATGATGATTTCAACCGCCGACAAAAAGGCGGAAAGAAGCGTCGCTAATTCCCCGACATTTCCCTCAAAGGTCATCGTAAAGGGGTTCGCCAAGAGAACGAGCCCCAGAAAGGCGACCGCTGCCCCCACGTAAGCCGCCGGTTGCGGGCTTTTCCCGTAAACCATCCAAACGAGTAACGGCGTAAAAGGCACGTAGAGCGCCGTGATAAAGCCTGAAGCGCTACTCGTGATCGTCATCAACCCCCAGGTGCCCGCACCATAGGAGGCGGTGAGTGCCACCCCACAGATGATGCCCGCACGCCACGTGTAAGCCGGGATCTGAAAGAGGCGTTTTCCGAGTAAGGGCGCCACCAACAAAAGTCCACAGCCAAAGCGCATCATCACCAAGGTCACCGGATCGGTGCTCGCTAGCGTTTGAGCGATGGTGTAAAAGGAACTCCCCCAGAGAAGCGTCGCCCCCACCATGGCCAATAAAGGGAGGGCCTCAGAGGAAGCAAGTTGTGGGAAGCGACTGCGCATACGTGAGGGGAAAAAGAAAAAGCGTAAAGAACCATTGTAAAACCCGCCTCGAAAACGGGCGGGTTTAGGCGTGGGTTTTTTGATTGGACGTTTAAGCGCGCCCTCGCCACGAGAGCCATTTCGCTTCTAACCAGGGGACGAGCTTCGTTTCCCCGACAAAGACCGCGAGCACAATCATGGCGCCGCCGGTGAGTCCCATCCACCCGAGGCGCTCCCCGGCGACAAAGCCGATAATGGCGGAAAAGACGCTTTCCATGGAAAAGATAATGGCAGCGCGATCAGGCGGCACCGTGCGTTGTGCCCAACTGAGCAACAACTGAACCCCCGCCACAATCGTGGCTAACCAAAGAATCCCGCGAATCACCGTACCGTTAAAGACCGTCTCGGTTAGGGGGTAGTCGAGGGCAACAAAGGTAGCCCACACGACGCCACTCATTAAGGCGGTGCCTACCAACTGCGCAAAGGCGAGTTCTCGCGGGGGATTGCGCGGGGCCATGCGCCCCACCACCAAGATTTCAATGGCGGACAAGAAGGCGCTAATAATCGTGATGAGTTGACCCGTGCTCGAGGCTAAGGAAAAGGACGTGGGGTTGGCTAAGAGCACCAGCCCAAAAAACGCCACCGTCACCCCAATGAGATTGGCGCGACTGGGCGCCTTCCCGTAGACAAACCACATGAGCATGGGGGTAAAGGGGACGTAAAGCGCCATCAAAAAGCCCGACTCCGAGCTCGGTAACGAAATGAGCCCCCAGGCGTTACAGCAGTACCCGATGCTAATCGGGAGCGCACACCAAAAGCCATCCCGCCACGTTTGGCGACTGATGGCTAAAACGCGTGCCCCTAAAATCGGAATCGTCATCAAAGCGCCAATCACAAAGCGCATCGTGGTGAGCGCCAAGGGGTTGGTGTGCTCTAACGTGACACTTACCGTCAAAAAGGAGCTGCCCCAGAAAAGGGTTGCCGCTAAGAGAGCGAGAATGGGCAAGAAGCTCGGGGGAAATAAGCGTGTGAGCATAGCGGCTTACCCAAGGGCTTCACGCCAAAGCGCTTCATTGACGCCAACGGTAAGCAGCCCGCCTTCAAACGCCACCACGGGGCGCTTAATCAAAAGGGGGTTTTCCACTAACAAGGCCACTAACGCGGTGTCGTCATCTAACACCTGGGCGCGCGTCACCTCGTCCACCCCGCGCCAGGCTAAACCACGTCGGTTTAAGAGCACATCGCGCCCAACGGCGGCTAACCACTCGTCCACCATGGGCTTCGTCGGGGGCGTCTTTTTAAAGTCCACAAACGTGATGGCCACGTCTTGCTGGGCAAACCAGGCTTTGGCTTTTTTAACCGAATCGCAATTGGGGATGCCATAGAGCGTGGGCATGAGGGACTCCTAAAGGGGAAAAAGAAACGGCCCGCACGGAAACCGTACAGGCCAAGTCACTCGAACGAGTCGAGGGTGCTTTTTTAGGCAGCGGCACGACCTAAGCGATCGTTAATGGCTGCCCAATCCGGGTCCTGAGGCGGGCTTACCACCAAAATTCTATCGGAAGCCGCATCGTCGAGTTTATGCAAATTGTCGTAGAGCGCTGAGCCGTAGTCACGAACCGTGTTGGGGGACGTGAGCGTAAAGTAAGGATGCGTCGGTAACGCGTCTAACACGTTAGCTGGCGCCATCACTGCTACTTTGAGTCCAGCTAAATCTGCTAAACGCGCGGGGAGGTCTTCGGCGCTTACCAATTCCAAACGGGTCTTGGGGGCGTAGTGGCTCTTTAAGCGGCCAGACGCTCGTGGGGCGTCGCCCCCGGCATCGGGCACGGCAAAGCCCAAGGTTTCCTCGAGCATTTCGCGGGTAATCACGCCATGGCGCAAAATCGTGGGCGTCCCGCTAGAAAGATTCACCATGGTGGATTCAATCCCGAATTCGCAGGGACCGCCATCCAAAATGACGTCGAGCTTCCCCTCAGGTTTCACCCCTAAGTCGTCGGCCACATGCTGCGCGCGACTCGGGCTAATGCGACCGAAGGTGTTGGCAGAAGGCGCCGTGAGCCCACGGTGCGTGGGACCCGAAAACGCTTTGATTAAGTTGTGCGTGAGGGGGTGAGACGGGGCACGAAGGGCAACCGTATCTTGCCCCCCTGTGACCCAAGGCCCACAGCGCTCCGCCTTCTTTAAGACTAACGTTAAGGGCCCTGGCCAATAAGCTTCCGCGAGCACCCAAGCCTCAGGCGGAATGTCTACCGCCCAATGTTCAATCGCATCCATCCCATCGACGTGCACGATTAAGGGGTGGTCCGCCGGACGCCCTTTTGCCGCATAGGTCGCAAGCACCGCGTCACGGTTATCAGCATTGGCCGCTAACCCGTAAACCGTTTCCGTGGGGATGGCAACCAAGCCCCCTGCCTCTAACGCTTTTAAGGCAGCGTCGAGCGCCGCATTCGAAGAACCCTCAGACATCCATTCACTCCTTTAGACCAAGGTGAGGAGCCAACGCACAATAATGGCGCCCCACGTGAGTCCACACATCACCAGCGCGACCATGACGGCAGCGCTTCCCAAGTCTTTCGCACGACCGCTCAAGGGGTGCAATTCCAAGCCAATACGATCCACCACAGCTTCAATGGCGGAATTTAAGAGTTCCACCAAAATCACCAAGAGCGCCGTCAACACCAAGAGAATATGTTCGACAAAGCTCACGGGCAAGAGAACGCTCACCGGGAGCATGATGGCAGCTAAGGCCACTTCGTCCTTAAAGGCGGCTTCATGGCGGTAAGCGGCTTGAAAGCCCTTCCAGGAATAGCGAAAGGCATTGACCACACGCTGCAGGCTACGTTGCCCTTTTAAGTGTGAGGCGTCATGAGGAGGCGTATCGCTCATCGAATCAAGATCCCAGAGAAAAAAAGCGAGAAAGACAAAGAAGAAAAACGGCCCCGCGCTCACCGTTAGGGCGTCGAGACCGTTTTGGGGCGCAAGCGCGAGAAGTGAATTACTTCACGTCTTGACGAAGCGTGCCGTTGGCATAGAGCGCCGCCACCTGATCCAAGGCGATGGGCTTGATGCGGGCACCCTGACCTTCGCAACCGAAGGCGAGGTAACGCTGAACGCAGAGGTCCTTAGCGGCCTTGCGAGCAACCTTCAAGAAGTCACGCGGGTCGAACTTGCTGGGATTTTCCACCAAGAAGCGACGAACGGCAGCGGTCATCGCCAAACGGATGTCCGTGTCGATGTTGACCTTGCGAACGCCGTGCTGGATGGCCTTCTGGATTTCTTCAACGGGCACACCGTACGTTTCACGCATATCGCCACCGAATTCACGGATTTCAGCGAGGTATTCCTGCGGAACGGAGGAGGAACCGTGCATCACCAAGTGGGTGTTCGGGATGCGAGCGTGGATTTCCTTGACGCGGTCAATGGAGAGGATGTCGCCCGAGGGCTTACGGGTGAACTTGTAAGCGCCGTGCGAGGTGCCGATGGCAATCGCTAAGGCGTCTAACTGGGTTTCACGAACGAATTCAGCGGCCTGATCCGGATCCGTTAAGAGCTGGTCGCGCGTCATCTGAGCGTCCGTCCCGTGACCGTCTTCCTTGTCGCCACGCATGGTTTCAAGGGAGCCCAAGCAACCGAGTTCGCCTTCAACGGAAACCCCAATGCAGTGGGCCATTTCGACGACGCGACGGGTCACGTCCACGTTGTATTCGTAGCTGGAGATGGTCTTGCCGTCGGCCATCAAGGAGCCGTCCATCATGACGGAGGAGAAGCCAGAGCGCATGGCGAGCTGGCAAACGGCCGGGCTCTGACCGTGGTCCTGGTGCATACAAACGGGCACATCCGGGTACTGCTCAATGGCGGCAGAGATCAAGTGACGAAGGAAGGGCTCGCCAGCGTACTTGCGGGCGCCAGCCGAGGCTTGCATGATCACGGGTGCGCCGACTTCGCTCGCGGCTTCCATGATGGCTTGAACCTGTTCGAGGTTGTTGACATTGAAGGCCGGGACGCCGTAACCGTTTTCGGCGGCGTGATCGAGCAGTTGACGCAGGGAAACCAGTGCCATAGGAGAACTCCAAATAATGGGCAAATAAAAGAAGCAGACCCCCTTCGCTAAATTTGGCCCACAGCACGCCGTGCGCGCCCGAGGGCTTAGGAAGGGGAAGTCAAAAGTTATTCTGAATTGTATAGCCTTTAGGGGTGTAGCGTCAGCTCTACACCCAACCAATTAGGTATTGACGAGGCTCGGGTCATCCTTTAATTGACGGCGAATCCCTTTGAGAATCGCCACCGCTAAGGCTTGTTGATGTTTGGGGCTCTTTAAGAGGCGCTCTTCGGTGGGGTTGGAGATAAAGCCCGTTTCCACCAAAATCGAGGGGATCCCTTGGCCTTTTAAGACGGCGAAGCCTGCCTGCTCAACATGCCCTTTGTGTAAGTGGGAGATGTTGTCGAGCTCATTTAAGACGTGGCGACCGAGTTTGAGCGAGTAGTCAATCTTCCACGACGACGTCATATCCACCACGATGCTCGCGACGTCTTTATCCATGGCGCGCATGTTGACGCCCCCAATCAAGTCCGAGGCGTTTTGGTTTTTAGCAAGCCACCGGGCCGCAGCCGACGTGGCCCCACGGCGTGAGAGCGCAAAAACGGACGACCCACGAGCGCTCGCTTTCACCCAAGCGTCCGCGTGAATGCTCACGAGCAAATGCGCTTTCGCACGACGCGCAATCGCTACACGACCCCCGAGACTCACGAAGTGGTCCGAATTTCGCGTCATCACCGCGCGCATATCGGGCTCTTTATTGATGAGTTTCGCGAGGCGTCGGGCAATCTGTAAGACCACGGTTTTTTCCATGGTGCGGCGTGGGCCAATCGCACCCGAGTCTTCCCCGCCGTGTCCCGGATCCACCACGATGATGAGGGGGCCCTTTTTCTGAGGACGCGTTTTTGCGGGGGTTTTGGGTTTCGTCGCAATCGCGGGCGCTTTGGGTTCTGGCGTCTTTTTCGCGGGCTCTGTCGTGAGTCCCGAGAGAATGGAGCCAATCACGTCCGTCTCGGGGGCGGACTCTTTTTCCGCCTCGTCGTCAGGCCCCAAGTCTTGGGTGGCTTCCCCACGCGCGTAGCGGCCAATCATGTCCTGGTCGTCTGCGGGGTAAATGTCAAAGACCAAACGGTATTTGAATTTGTCGTAGGGTTTAAGCAAAAAGACTTCCGGGCGCACGTCCGTCTTTAAGTCCATCACCAAACGCACGGTATCGGGCAAAAACTGCCCAATACGCACGGCGGCAATGTAGGGATCATCGGGCTTGACGGCCTCGATCATCTTTTTTAAGTGCGTCGTGAGGGCGAGCCCCTTGATATCCACCACTAAGCGTAAGGGCTTGGCGGACTTCACCATGAAATACTTAAATTCCAAGGGGGCGTCATGCTCTAAGGTGACACGCGTGTAGTCGGTACTGGGCCACATACGCACGTCAATCATCTTGGCCCCATAGGCAATCTGCCAGGGAGCCAGAGAAAGAAGCAAAGTGCCCGCGGACGCGGTTAAGAGGCGGCGACGTGCGGGCTGGGTCATAGGGCCTCGTCGGGAAGAAGCGCGACAAGGGCGTCGTTTAAGAGCGCTGCAACCGTCCCCTCGCCCTCAACCGAAATCGTGCGCGAAAGATCAGCGTGCTTTAAATGTAACGTCACCATGGGGACGGGCATATAGGGCAGAGCTTTTTCAGACCATTCCGTTAACGCCAACGTGGCGGGGGCGAAATATTCCGAAAACCCAGCGTCTTCAAATTCTTCGGGCGTCTCAAAGCGATAGAAGTCAAAGTGGGCGGCCACCACCGAGTGGTTCGCGACTGTGACGTCATAGAGTTCCAGTAACGAAAAGGTGGGGCTCTTTACGGGGCCTGTGACCCCGAGGCCGCGTAAGAGCGCACGCGAGAGCGTTGTTTTCCCTGCGCCCAAATCCCCTTCTAAGGCGATATGAAGCCCCGTTTTCAGTAAGACGTCGAGTACGGCAGGCGTGGCTAAAGCCTTCGCGAGCTGCTGTCCAAAGGCGTCGGTGGCGTCCGGATTGTCTAAGTGAAAATTCGTGATCGTCGTCATAGGGCGAGAAGGGAAAAGAGAGAAGGGCGCGGGTACGCTCGTAAAGAAGCATTGTACCGAGCCTGAAGAGGGACGTTGCCGTGAAGGGGCGCCCTAAAACACACAAAAGCGTAAGCGTTTACGGCTTTTAGAGAGAATTTCACGCCTTGGCTTCGCTAAATGTAAAAAATTGTAACAGCGACTTGCACAAATCCCCTCGGTTGCGCATAATTCATCTCCTCAGCAACGCAGTGGCGTTGTTGATGTGGAAAGCCGGTGTAGCTCAGCTGGTAGAGCAGCGCATTCGTAATGCGAAGGTCGGGAGTTCAAATCTCTTCTCCGGCACCACTTAAAAACAAAACGAAGTCCGCAACGTTACGTTGACGGGCTTTTTTTGCGTCTCGGGAAAACGCGAAAAATAAAAATTCTAACAATAATCGCCTCGGCCATAGAACATTTGCACTGTTTCTCGAGCCTCTAAGACTTAGCCTTAGACAAATTTCTTTTGCTTCGCGTAAGCCCCTTTCTCCCAAGGGATTCTACTTAAATAATTCGGTTTAAAACGGCTCTACCCTTTTTGATAGGTCTGGTGCCTTCCCCTTATCCCCTAAATGGAAATGCGACCCCTATTAACAACGCGTTTTCATCGCATCAGTCCTGTCAATCAGGAGAGAAATCATGAAGAAAACCGATCTGCGCGCGGGGTCAGGCCCCGTCGTGTCGCGTCGTCATGTCTTGGGTGCAGCAAGCGCCTTGGGGGCGATGAGCGCCTTCCCATGGGGTAGCCTCGAAGCCCAAGTCGAACGCCTCAAAGAAGAAGGCTGGGTCGGGCGCCCTGTCGGGTGCAATATGTGTGGTGGCGCCTGCGGGATGCTGTTGATGCATAAACCCGGTACCCCCTTTACCAAGGAAACCGTCCGCCTCATGCCCAATCCCACCCATCCCCAACGCGGGTACTGCGCCCGTGGGGCTTCCGCCATGTGGGTGTGGGACCATCCCCTTCGCATTAAAACTCCCCTGAAGCGCGTGGGCGAACGCGGTAGTGGCCGCCTCGAGCCCTGCTCCTGGGATGAAGCACTGGATGCGATTGCGAGCCGCGTGAAAGCCATCGTGGAAAAAGACGGAGAACGCGCCATTGCGTTAACGTCGCACGACTTTACGGGCTACCAAAAGTGGTTTGCGGCGGGGTTGGGGACCGTCAACGTGATTAACCATTCGTCGACCTGCAACAGTGCCTCCAACGCGGCCCGTCGTTTGGTGTTTGGTCGTGGCTTTGAAAAGGCCGCCAAGATTGAACCCGATTATGAACATTGTCGGTTCCTGCTCTTAAATGGTCGTACGCTCAATTGCGCCATTGGGATTGCTGGGGTCGTTGCTCGCGCCCGCGCTCGAGGCGCTCGCGTCACCTTTGTGGATCCCCGTATGCCTGAGGGCGCTTTGACGGGGGCAGATTGGATTCCGATTCGCCCTGGCACCGACATGGCGCTCCATTTGAGCCTCATGCATGTGGCCTTAAAAGAAGGCTTAGTGGATGAAGCGTTCTTGCGCCGCCACAGCAACGCCGCCTACTTGATTGACGAAGAGGGGGCGCCCGTCACCGAAGCGCGTTGTCGCGAAGAGGGAAGCGCCAAGCGCTTTGCCTTAATTGATGAGCGCACAGGGGAACTCGTCTTCCAAGGCCCCAAGTTTGACGAAAAGGGCGTTGCCGTGGGCTTTGATGAGCGCCCAGACGTCGTGCCCCAATTACGCTTTACGGGGACGATTCAGGATAAAGCAGGTGTTCCGCTTTCGGTAAAAACCACCTTTGTGGCGTTAACGGAGCATGTCAAGGGCTTTACGCCCGAGCACGTCGCAACGATCACGGGGATCCCAGCCCAACGCATCACGAAACTCGCGCGCGACTTCTTCACCCTTGGTGGCGTCGCCGACGACGGGTGGTATGGGTCGCGTAACGGGAACGACACTGGCACCTTCCAAGCCGTGAACATGTTGAATGTTTTGGCCGGGAACCTCGACAAAAAGGGTGGTCTTGTGTTGACCGCGGGTGCGGGCTTTAAGGCGCCAGGCGCCAGCTTTGCCAAGGGGCAAGGTAAAGGCCCGCAGGGGCAAAAGTGGTCGGTGACGCCCTTTGAGAAAAAGCCCTTGGATAAGGTCTACTACCCGGAAGGCTCGGGGACGTTCTCGGCCATCTTTGAGGCGATTGAAACTGGGAAGCCCTATCCCATTCGTGGGGTCTTTATTACGGGTTCCACAATGTTTCACCGCGAAGCCAATCTGGACCGGTTAAAGCGCGCTTTAAAGGCCTTGGATTTGGTGGTGGTTCAGGATCTGTTGCCCCATGAAATCCTCGATTGGGCGGACTATGTGTTGCCCACGACGTACTTCATGGAAAGCTACGACATCGCCAACGTCAAATGGAATTTGAATGGCGCCATTCATCGCTTTGACGCGGGGGTCGAGCCGCCAGCGGGCGTTGAAGCGCGTGACGAAATTTGGCAATTCTGCGAAATTTTGCGTCGTGCTTATCCGGAGCGCGCTGCAGAGCGTTTGGGCTATACGGAAGAATTCAAAACCCGTGACCAGTACCAGGCGTGGTATCGCGGCATGGTGGATAAGGCCTTCAAGAAGTACATTGCGGGGCTCAATGACAAGAAGCCGGGCCACGGCGATGCCGTCGCTGAACACTTGGCGACCCACGGTTGGGCTCACGTGAAAACCAAAACCTACGAAGTTTTCCCCTATAAGAAACCCTTTGGGACACCGACGGGTAAGCCCGAAATCTACTCCTTCATTGCGGCGGGGCAGTACCTGGGTAAATGGGAGGCGTTGCCGACGTTCCATGACATCCCCGCTTATAAGGCGCCCAAACCCTTGAGTGACGAATTTGTCCTCATTAGCGGGAAAGACAGTTCGGGCTCCTCGGGCACGGCACTCTTTACCCATCCGCAACGCTTCCTGGGGGATCGCACCGTGTGGATGAATCCGCTGGACGCGCAACGCCTCGGGATTGAAGAGGGCGATGAAGTGCGTCTCACGGGGCTCGATAACGGCTTTGAAGACACCACGCGCATTACGGTCACGAACCGTGTGATGGCGGGGACCCTTTTTAAGATGGGCTTCCAAGGTGGGGTACGCAAGGCGGGCGCTTTTGCTAAGCCTGGTTACGACTGGGTACGCGAAGGGATCAATTCGCATGCGTTCTGTACGGGCTACCGTGAACCCATTACGGGGTCGGTGAGCAATAACTGCTCGGTCCGTGTTACCCGCTTGAAGGCGTAAAGAAGGGAGAAACAAAAATGAGTACGACTAAAAAACTCGCGCACCTTTTTGACGCCACGCAATGCGTCGGGTGCTCGGCCTGTATCGTGGCCTGCTGCCAAACCAACTATCCAGACTTACTGGAGGAAGAAAACCCCGCGTGGAAGACGTTGCCCTCGAACATTCGGAAAATCACCTTGAACCGGAAACACCGTCCCGTGCAATTGCTGGTGCAGTGCCAGCAGTGTGACGATGCGCCGTGCGTGAAGTCCTGCCCCTTTGGTGCGAACTTCTACGACAAAGAAACGGGTCAAGTTAAAACCGATCCGAGTCGTTGTGTCGGGTGCAGTTTCTGTATTGCAAGTTGCCCCTATGACGCGCGTTGGACCCACCCGAAGACGGGGTTGCCCGTCAAGTGCATGGGCTCAGGGTGCGAAAAGCTCGTGAAAGAAGGAAAGAGTCCGGCGTGCGTGGCGGCCTGCCCCGTGGGCGCTCGCCTCTTTGGGGACATTCACGATGCGACCAGTCCCATTAGCCAAGCGCTTCAAACCTCGCGCACGGAGACCCTTTTGCCGCAAAAGGGTACGCGTCCTAACTTCTTTGTGGTGGTGCAGAAATGACATACGACATGATTGAGTTAACCCGTCAGGTTCAGTCGGCCCACTGGGGGTGGACGATTGGCTTTTTCCTCTGGTTTGTGGGCTTAGGCGGGATGAGTTTATTTATTAACGCCTGGCTCAAGTCGCGCTCCCTCTTTTGGGTGGCGACCGCCTCCGTCTGGTTAGGGACACTCTTAGTGCTCTCGCACTTGAGTCGCCTCCTCAACCTCCCCATTGCGGGCTTTACCGCCTTGATGGAAGGCTCCTTTAATTTTGGGAGCTGGATGTTCGTGGGGATCTGCATTTTGGCGGTGACCTGCGTCTGGACGGGGGTACAGGGCCTTTTGATCGTTAAGCGCTCAGCCTGTCCTTTGGTTGAGGCTCGTTGGAGCTTTTGCGTGGGGGCCACCTTGGGGGTCTTGGCCACCGTCTACTCGGGCTTTTTGCTCACGCAAGCCGTGGGCGTGCCCTTCTGGACGACGGCGGTGCTCCCGGCGCTTTGGTTGGTGTCAGGTTTAGCCTGCGCGTTAAGTGCTGCGGAAGGCTTGGCGCTCTTGGGGCGCTTGGACTCCACGACGCGTGGTTGGACCCAGCACGCAGAACGAAGCGTTCACTTGGTGGAAGCGCTCCTCCTCTTTGCCTTGGTGAGTGTGGCCTTCTCGGGGACGCCTGGGGCCGTGGCCTCTGCGCACGCTTTGATCTCAGGGAGTGAAGCGTCACTCTTCTGGGGTGGGGCCGTTGTCTTAGGGATCCTCCTTCCCTTGGGGCTTGAAACCTTGCGCTCAAAATGGGCCTTAGGCTTGGGTGCCATCGCCACGATTTTTGGGGCACTTTTCCTGCGTACGAGCGTGCTCTTAGTCGGGACCTTTGATCCGACGTGGCTCGGGTAATGGGTGTGTTGTGATGAGGAGACAGGGGAATGGCGTCAGCGTGACGTTTTCCCCCGTCTAAGTGTTTGGGGCGAGTGCTGAAAAGAAAAGCACTCGCCCCTTTTCTTTGACTGCGTCGTAGCACCTTCCCATGGTCGAAGTTTTTGGCCAAAACGGTGTTCTGGACCAATTGGGTAGCTAGGGTAACTACTAACTTGATAGCACCTGCCTATATTTTTCGGGAATGTTGGGTTGACGTTGGACTTTTTGTTGTCTCGTTAATAGAATTTCTCAAAATTTGGATTCGCACCAATAGCGAACCCCTATCAATATAGTCAAGGTTGGAGGCAAGTGACCTGTGTGTTTTGGAAAGCCCATCCTCATAGAGGGCTTTTTAAAGCGCATAAGGACTCTCGAAAAACCCTGACTTTTCCTTTTTTTGAGAGTGCTGAGATGAAAATTCCATCGTTATTGTTGACGACCCTTTTGATGAATGCCGGTTTGGTGGGGGCGTCTCCCTTAACCGTAGGGAAAAATGAAACGTTGACGTTAAGTCATATGCCGTTGACGGCAGAACAGACGACCGCCATTACAGTCACCGGAACGGGGGCGACGATCGTCATGCAAGACGATGCCTTTAGCGATAAAGATTCTGGGTTAGAAATTTCGGGCACGGGGGCGCAAGCCCTTTATGTGGGGAACCATGATGAGGTGACCTTAAAAAACGTTTCGTTTTTCCTTCAGGGAGATCGCGCCATTGGGGTGCATGCTGAAAATGCGTCCATGACCCTTCGCCAAGGTGGCGTCCATGTGACGGGGGACGAGAGTATTGCCTTACTCGCGGACGGTAAAGCCGATGAAGTGCCCGAGATTTTCTCGTTTGACGGAACGTCCTTTACCACGCAAGGGAAACAGTCGTACGCCATTCGTGCCACGGAAGGGAATTTGACCGCACACAGTGCAGTTATCACGACGCAAGGGGATGACTCCGTTGGGATGGCAATTTTGGGGAATGCCGAAGGACGTTTTTCTCGCTTGTCGGTGAAAACTGTCGGGGCTCAAGCCCATGCCGTGGTGACCAGTCATGAGCTCACTTTAAATGGCGCCAAACTTCGCACAGAGGGTAAGGGGGCCCATGCCATTCAAGTTGAGGGAAGTGGTCATGTGACCTTAAAAGGCGGGACGATATCCGCTGAAGGCAGTGCGGTGTACTTTACCCAGCAACACGGTCTCTCGACCCCGAGTGTGACGTTGAGTCAGGTGGAATCGATTGAGTCTGCAGGTCCCTTGATTGGGGGGTGCTATACCGAAGCCGGCGTGGTGACGTTTGATGGTGTGGGCTATGCGGGTTCGCAGCGTCAAGTGTTGGCCAAGGTGGGGCCCCATGCCAAGTTAACGATTCAGGGGATCAACCGTTCGAACCTCACGGGGAGCACGCATTTGGACGAGGACAGCGCCTTGACGATTGAATTAAAGTCAGGGGCTTCTTGGACCTTGGGTCAAGATTCCACAGTGACGAACTTGGTGCACGGTGGGGAATGGATGGCGCTCTCGTGGTACGACGCGGTGGGCACGACTTTAACGGTCAACGGCGACTTTGAAGCCAAGCCCGGTTCCCTTCTTGAATTGCACACCACATTAATGGGGGACGACTCCCCCACGGATAAGTTGGTGATTCATGGTAATACCACTGGGGTGGCCACGGTCGAGTTGGTCAATGTGGGTGGCACGGGGGCTCAAACGCTCCACGGCATTGAATTGATTCATGTTGACGGTGAATCCAAGGCGGAATTTAAGGCCTCGGGACGTATTGTTGCGGGGGCTTTTGAATACACCTTGGCACGCGGTCACGGGGACAAGGCTAAGCATTGGTATTTAACGAGCTTTGATCCCAATGCGCCCGTGATTGCGGGACCTGACGAATCGACCTCGACAGAAATGGGCGAGGGTGATACGGGCGTTACCGAGACGACTGACGAACCCCTTGTTGAAACGGATGGTGCTGTGCCGGAGACGCCGACAGAGGGCGAGACGATTGCTGAGGTTGATGGCGGAACGGCTCCACACCGCCCGCAGTCTCTTCGTGCCGAGGCGGGCAGTTATGCCGCCAATGTCGCCGCAGCCAATACGTTTTTTGTCTTGAGCCGTGAGGATCGTCATGCTGAGCGAAAGCAAGGCACATGGATGCGTGTCGTGGGGACGCATGCGAAAGGCGAAGACGCGACGCGTCAATTAACGACGACGGCTGATCGCACGAGCCTTCAGGTGGGCAGTGATGTGGTCCAGTTGGGGTCGTTCACGGTAGGTGTCTTCGGTAACTGGGGGCGAGAAACGAACAAGAGCACTTCGAAGGGTTCGGGGTATCGTGCTCAAGGTCGTGTAACGGGTTACGGGACAGGGGTTTATGCCTCGTGGGATGAAACGCCTCAGTCTGATCAAGGGGCATATGTTGATACCTGGCTTCAGTACAACTGGTTTGATCTCGACGTAAAGGGAGAAGGCTTAGCACCAGAGCGCTTGAAAGCGAAGGGGCTCACGGCGTCGGTGGAAACGGGAGCGACGTTTTTAGTGGCTTCTTTTCCCGAGGCGAAAGGCTATATCGAGCCTAAAGCGCAACTGATTGCCATGAATGTGAAGACTTCCTCTCATCGAGAGGCCAATGGCACTACGTTACAGAGCGTTGGGCATGGCAACCTCCAGACGAAACTGGGTTTGAAACTTTGGGCTAATGTCTCGGATACGTATTCAATCCGTCCCTTTGTTGAGGCTCATTGGGTTCACAATCATCGTGCGATGGGGATGCGTATGAATGGTTCAGAGGTTTTGCAAGCCGGTATGAAAAATGCGGTGCAAATGAAAGCTGGGCTTGAAGCAACGATTCATAAAAACCTTCAACTTTGGGGGGATCTCTCGCACACGATTGGGTCGAAAAAGGTTTACCAATCGCATGCCACGATGGGGGTGCGTTGGCGCTTCTAAGGGGGAAGCATCAACAACGCGATTTACGCAATAGATCAGCCATAATGATGGCTTAGGAGGACGTTTCTCTCTTTACGAGAAGGAGGTCCTCTTTTGCTATGAGCCACGATTTCTGGTGTCGCTCAGGGGAGAAAAACGCATAAAAAGGGGTGGTATAG
>JAHHRF010000030.1 GCA_020025955.1 Sutterella sp. | reverse complement strand
ACAACATCAAAGTACTTAAACCTAACAGGTCTAATTTTCGACCCTCACCCCAGTCGCGGGAATCAATTGAATTTGCGGCTGTCGACCGCCGATTCGTTCTTGCGCGGGATGGTATCGGACTACTACTTTAATGATGTCACCCGTACTGCCACGGAAGGCACCCATTTAACGCTAGAGAATGGAGCCACCTGGTTTGTTGAGGATGCCGCCTTTAGAAATTACAACAAGGCGCCCACAGATCCAGACTTCCGTATGGAAACGGATTCGGAGTTGGCGACGCTGACGCTTAACGATCAGAGCAAAGTCGTCTTTAGTCACGAGTCGGACTTTAAGACCCTTTACATTGATTCGGAATTAAAGAGCACCACCCCGAAGGGCGGGATCTTCACGATGAATGTAAACGGTGAGACGGGGGACTCTGACAAACTCGAAATTAGCGGGAAACACACGGGCACGCACTACATTGAATTAAAGAATGTTGCGACGGGTGCCGATAAGCTCAAAGACGCGACTCTCATTTCCGTAGCCAATGAAGAAGGGGACTTTAAAGCGTTTGATGACGCCAATGGGGTGTTCTTCCAGAAGTATCGCTTAGCCAAACGTGAGGACCCGACGGCGGCCGAATTTAAGACGATTTGGTTCTTGGATGAAACCGTGGTGACCGATCAAAAGACACCGGTAGCCCAAGCCGTTGCGTCTACCTTGGAAGACAAATACGGGCTTATCCACCGCACCGACACCTACCGTGCACGCGTAGGCATCGGAGACGGGACGCCCGGCGCCTGGGGACGCGTACGCCATCGTGACCTCACGGCACTTGAGACGGGTTACACCGTCGCCTTAAAAGACGGACTGGATGCCCATGAAGTCACAGTGAGTCTCGAATATGGGAAGGACTCTACCTTTAAAGACCTTGGCGTGAACCTTGCCTATACGGTTCGCCATGACGGACTTTATGTCGATACGGTGGCGCGCCTCCATAACGTGAAGACGAACTTTGCAGTAGAAGACGTCCGAGGCGACTACCGTCAAACCTATGGGGCGGTGAGTTTTGAAGTCGGGATGGCTAAACCCTTGGTGCGAGGGCTCGTCATTGAACCCAGTGCCCAGTTGACGCTCACTCGCATGGCGGGGCCCGACTACACACTCACCAACGGCTTAAAGGTTGAAGAGGGCGCGTACACGAGTGCGATTGCGCGCTTAGGGGTTAATGTTTCGAAAACCTTTGATCGTGGCTTTACGCTTTACGCCAAGACCGACGTCTTGCGCGAATTAAAGGGTAAGCAAACGATTACGATGCGACCCGTGGGGAAACCCGTTTATACGGAAACGGTGAAGCGCACAGACACGTGGTTTGATGTGGGGGTGGGCTTTAGCGTGTCCCTCAAACCCAATGTCCGGCTCTATGGTGACCTAGCCAAATGTTTAGGTGCCAAGAACCATGACTACAACGATGTGACGGCTAACGTTGGGCTGCGCGTAACCTTCTAAGAGACAAAGTGTCGTCATGGAAGAACCTTGATGGGGTGTCCTGTCAAGGTTCTTTTTTATTTAGGTGTTGGGAAGTCGCATTAAGGGCTCAATGTCATAAATCACGATTTATTCCCCAAATATGAACGGCTTAGCGTAAAGGGGTTAATCCCGTCATGAACAATGGCGACTTGAAAAGGTGTGTGAACTTTGTGTAATACGCCAATAAAACAACAACCAAATGTAAAAAGTTTCAAGACGCCTGGGAAGCAATTTGAGTGCGAATCCCAAATTCGATTTTTCTTTTATTTCTGCGTTCCAAATTGACCGTGGGCGAAGTCCTTTTGTTCTTCGGTTCAACCCCTTAGCCCTCCAATGAGTAGGGTATTAAACCCCAGATGGAACTCCATAAGATGAAGTGGTCGCTTTGAAGGCTCTGTGTTTTACAGCGTAGAACTGACGCAGACGTTTCAACGAGCGAACTAAGAGGTGTGTTGGCTTATCGCGAGTCGACTCTACACACACTTCATGAAAGAGAAAAATTAAAAAGGAGATTTCCATGATTCGCGATTCACTCGCACCCCTTCCGTTTAACGTTTTACCTTGGGCCGCACTCATGGTGTCGACCATGGCACTTTCTCCGGCGCAGGCGGCGGATGCGCCGAAGCAAGGGGTTGACTTGAATGAAGTCAACGCCGAATTGAGTGGTTTCTTTGAACATAAAGATAAAGGCGGTGCTAATGATCAATTCTTAACGCGATTCAACAATATCACCGACACCTTGTCGGCCAAGTCCACAGAGCCTCCGTTGTCATTGAATGGGTTATTGGTTTTGGATGGTAATAAACAAAAACCTCTTACCAATGACAAGTCCAAGAGTTATACGGTTTTGTCTACCAATGTGACCTTAACCAATGAAAACCCAGAGGGGGCGGTGTTGTTGATCGATAACGGGGTTAAAGACTTAAAAGTCTTCCTGGGCACCGATAAAGCGCCTTTAGAGAATCTGACCATTAAGAGTGTTGCGCAAAATAAGGAAACCGCTGTTCTCGCTTTGCAGCGTGCCATAGGCAGTCAGATCAACCTTTACGCTAAGAACATTCATTTAGAAAGTCTTCCTGCTAACGATAAGGCGAAAGGTCGCAATGTTTTGGGCTTTTACGGGGACTCCAGTACGGTCGTTAAACAAAACCAAATCAATGTTGAAGCCACTGACTCTATTGTGATTAACGGCAACATTGGCAACGGTGTGGCACAAGGCTTTGATTTCAAGTCCAACAAGCCGGATGTGCAAAACGATGTGGCTGGGATGTACTATCGTGGCGAAGAAAATTCCATCTTCATTAATCAAACCCAGACGAACAATCCGACGGTAAAGATCACGGGCACGATTGCTACGAATAACTCTAACCGCGGACGAAAGAATCAAATCTGGGTTCGCATGACTACGAAGGACTCCTTCTTAAAGGGGCAAATCCTTGACTGGAACTTTACGGAGTTAAAGCAGGGCGAAGGCACTACCTTAGAGCTCACGAACGGCGCGATTTGGCAGTTAACCAATGGGGACTCCAAAGAGGTTATCGCCTCGCAGTTAAATACCCTCACGTTAAATGCAGGGAGCCAGGTTCTTTTTGATCGTCCGACGGGGGGCTACAAGAAAATCATCGTCCACCATGAATTGAAGACGACTGATCCCGCTAAAGCTGGGGGTACGTTTGTTTTAAATATCGACCCGACGCAGAAAGATAAATCGGACCAGCTTTCGATTAACGGTGAACATACCGGTACGCACTACATCGCCTTTGATAAGCGCCCAGACGATGAACGTGCGGATGGCACGAAGCTCGTCTTTGTGGGGAAAGAAAAGGGTGAATTCAAACTCACGGATGCCCCGAATGAAAACGTCTTCGTGAAGTACTCGTTAGAGAAGGAAACGAACCCGAAGGATCAAAAGACCGTCTGGTTCTTGAAGGCCTCTAAGCAAACGCCGAAGCTCGTGCCGCAGGTCTTGGACTATGCCCGCGACAAGTATGCGTTATTGCTCCGTACGGATTCGTATCGTGCTCGCACTGGCATGAATCCCCATCACCCCAACAACCTCTGGGCACGTGTACGCCATCATGGGGTGACGTCGGTAGAGTCTGGTTACACCCATCAGTTTGCCTCCATGGGCTTAACGCAAGAAGTCGGTGCTGGGATCGAATACGGTCAAAAGAAGGGCTTTAAGGACTATGGCGTTAACGTCTACTACACCCAGGTCTATCCCAATGGTCTCTACTGGGATAACGTGGCGGCGTTTCATAGCTTAAAGAACACCTTCAAGGACGGGTTGTCTGGCTTATATGTCTCAGGGGACACCCGCCAAGCCTATACGAAGGTAAGCACCGAAGTGGGCTTACCTGTTGGGTTAGGACACGGGCTTTCCGTTGAACCTAGCGCTCAAGTGAGCCTCATGCGTGTGGCCGGTCCCACCTATATGCTTAAAGACGGCTTTAAGGTCCATGAAAAGGCTTATACGAGCTTAGTGGGCCGTTTAGGGGTGACGCTCTCGAAAGCCTGGGATAACGGCTTAACGGTCTACGCCAAGGGCGACGTACTTCGTGAAATGAAGGGCAAACAAGATCTCGTCTTCAAAGACGTTCACGCTTATGGCTTAACGCATAAGGGTACGTGGTTTGAGTATGGCGTCGGGATGAGCGTTGCGGTTAATTCCAAGGTGCAAGTCTACGGAGACTTCTCCACGCAGGCGCGCCAGAAGTTTAAGCGTCAACCGAGTGCTAACCTTGGGGTACGTGTGGCCTTCTAACCGGTTAACAACACGTTAATTCAAGTGGACCTTGTGTGACGAATTTCGTCATGCAAGGTCTTTTTGTATGACGGGAATAAAGTCCTGTGAAAACAACGCGACAACAAATTGTAAAAGCCGACCTAATCACTTCATTACTAAAAAGTCGAAAATCCCAATCTTTAAAAATCGACCGTTCCAAAAATTCCGAATTCTTATGTGACGGAATTCTTTTGCTCCCGCCTTACACAAAATGTGACGAATGAAGGCGCTTTGTTCTTGACGAATTCTCTCTTTCTATGATGAGTGAACGTTTGAGTACGTGTGTTTCGCAGAACGGATCTGTCCGATCCTGACTGCTTATCAAACGTAGGCGACCGAAGGGGTAAAACAATCCATTAACACCCCCTTCGGTTGCTTTTTCTACCCACCAAGAAAAAGGAGGTCTTTATGACTCACGCTCGTACGATGTTTACATCGATACCTTTTCGCGTGTTGCCGATCACAGCGCTCATGATGATGTCGCTGGGGGCGGTGGCGGCGGATCGCAATAACCCGATTCCGAAAAACGCAAAAATTATTAGTTTGTTTGAAGAGGATAAACAGGATAAGAATCGTCTTTCTTTAATGACGAAAGACCTTCATGTCATTTATGAAAAGAATACTGAAGATAAGGAGAAGGCCATGCTGTATTTCAATAGCAAGGCCAAAGGGAAGACTTATACCATCGAAGCCGAAACCGTTGAATTGGAAAATGAGAATCCGAATTTAGCGGTGTTGTTGGCTTCTAAAGCTGACAATCTCACGGTCAATTTTGGTACAGAAAAGAAGCCGCTGTCGTCTTTGACGATTACAAGTGTTCCGCGCGTGTCTGACCCTGTGAAAGGTTTGCCGCCCGCAATGATGACCATTGAGAATTCGTCCAATGCAACGCTTAATCTCTTTGCCGACAAAATCAACTTAAGTATTGTTGGAAAGGCAGAGAAAGGTCCAGTGACTAGGAATGTCCTTGGCTTTTATGCTTTAGCAAATTCACCGGTTAAAAATAATAAGATTAATGTTGAGGCCAAGGACGAAATCGTCATCAACGGCAATGTTGGGAATGGCTATGCTCAAGATCATTTAGTGCCGACGTATCCCGCAGAGGGCAATACCATCAACATTAATCAAAAGTCTTCCAATAACCCGAATGTAAAGATCACGGGGAATATTGCCACCCAAAACTCAGACAAGATCGGTCATAAGAATCGAATCAACTTGCGCTTAACGACAAAGGATTCGTTCATTGAAGGTGCCATTTTCGACTTTTCAGATAACGATCGTACCCATATTGCATCTGAGGGGACGCATTTGGAGCTCTCAAACGGTGCCGTATGGAAATTAAAGGGTGCCCTCACTCGTAGTGAGGATCCTACGAAGCCCGTTGTGCATCAGTTGTCTCATTTAGAGCTGAATAAAGATAGTTCGGTAATTTTTGACCACGAAGAGAACAAATTCCGTGACGTGGTGATCACTAACGACCTTACCGCTAAAGATGGGCAGGGCGGTACCTTCATTCTCAATGTGGATGCCACCCAAAATAAGCATGCTGACCGTATTCAAGTCGAAGGTACCCATACTGGGACGCACTATCTGAAGCTTGAAAATAAGGGGACGGGTATCGATGGCGCAGACCAAACCATTTTGGTTTTCGTCAAGGATGAACAAGGTGAATTCAAAGCCAAAGATAGCGATAAAGGGATCTTCTTCGAAAAGTACAAGCTTGAAAAAGGTCCGTTAAATAAAGACAAGTACACCCCTTGGTACTTAAAGAAAATCATCCCCACGCATGACGACACGCCGGTTGTTGTGGACGTGAATCGTCAGATGGGTGACCGCTATTTGTTCTTACGCACGGGGGATAGCTACCGTCAACGTGTCGGGATGGGCGAAGTGCGTAAAGAAACGCATGGCGTCTGGTCTCGTGCTCGCCGCTTAGGTGACTTCAATAAGGTGGAGTCGGGGTACCTGCATAACTGGGTACGCGATAACGCCGTGCAGACTGTATCAGCAACGGTTGACTACGGTAAGAACAAGACCTTTAAGGATTACGGTGTGAACCTTTACTTCACCCGTCACATGGACAACGGCTTTTATTGGGATACGGCCCTGGGGTTCCATCACTTAAAGAGCCACATTAAGGCGATGGATAGGGATAAGAAGACTTATACGGCCCAGGCTAGCCATACCCGCACGAATGTGAGCACTGAAGTGGGTTACGGGATTGATCTCGGGAACCGCTTTATGTTGGAGCCGAGCGCTCAGGTGCGCGTGATGCGTGTTGCTGAAACGGACTACACCCTCACCAACGGGCTTAAAGTGCACGAAGGCGCTTACGTGAGTGTCGTGAGCCGTGTGGGGCTCAACCTCTCGAAGTCCTTTGAAAGTGGGTTTGCCGTCTACGTTAAGGGGGATGTCCTTCGTGAGTTTGGTGGGAAGCAAACCGTGAAACTCACCATGCCCAAAGAGTCCGATACCCGTAAGGTCCACCGTAAAGACACGTGGTTTGAATACGGTCTTGGGGTGAGCTTTACGAAGAAGCGTTGGCAGGTCTATGGGGACATTGCCACGCAGTCTCACCAGAAGGGGAAGCGTAAGCCCACCGCTAACGTTGGGGTGCGTTATTTCTTCTAACCCAAGATGAAAAGACCTTGCCTGGACGCTCGTATTTAAGATGAGTGCCCGTCAAGGTCTTTTATTAAACGCCGATTGTAGGGGAAGGGCGGCCTTAGTTTAAGGTCGCCTTTTCTCTTTTTACCAACGAATGCGATAGAGCATATCGAGGCTTTGTGCGGCCCCGGAAATGGCTTCCACGTAGAGGTTTTTCATCACGCGATAGCGAAGCGTCAAGGTCATCAAGGTGTCAAATAAGCCGACACCGTAAGAGACTTGAAGGCCCGGGAGCACCGTGGCTGACACCACAAACGCGGTATTGTCGCCGCTTCCCTTCGTGTCAACATTTAAGTCGTTAAGCCCAATGGCTTCCCCGATCTTCGTTACCACTTGACCCGTTTGCGAGAGCCCCATCCCAATCAAGGCGGAGGTGATCATGGCGTTATTGCTGTTTTCGCCCCCAATGGCTTCACCGCGCAGCAAGTAACTTAAGGCTTGCGCTTGAGGAAGCGCTGGGGTGGAGAACACCTTCACCTTAGGCGCCTGAGCGTTCCCCGTAATGGAGAGCCCCGCGACCACGTCGTCCTCGGTGTTTTCCGGGTTACGAATGGCTTTGACTGACAAGTAAGGGGTGTCGAGTGGCCCCGCAAAGGTCACTTGCCCTTCTTTGATGATGAGGTCCTGACCGTAGGCGCGGAAATTCCCCTTTGTGAGGGAAATCGTGCCGTTCGCGGCCAACCCTGCTTGGTTTTGGGAAAGCACGAGTTTGCCAGCCAGTTGCGCCTTGAGGTCAAAGACGTTTACGTTCACATCGTCCCCTAAACGTAGAATCGTATAGAGCACAATGGGGAAGGGCGCTTCCTTGGGTTCCACCGGGGTGAGATCAGGCTTTAAGATGACCAAGTCGCTTGAGGGCTGCACACTTGTTTCAGGCAAGGTGTGAACCGTAATCTTGGCTTTTGGCACGTCAACCAAGCCCACCACCGTAAGACCCGTTGCCGGGTTAAAGCGCACCATCATGTCAGGACTCACCGTGACGCTTCCGTAAAGGGGCATCGTCGTGGTTAAGTCTTTCCCTTGTGCACGCACTTCAAAGACGTTGGCGTTGGGTTTGGGCGTTTCTGGCGTTACCTTGGACCAATCCGCTTTCCCCGTGAGGGTTAAGTCACCCGTTTCCGTCTTAAGGTTCCCCGTCATCTCGGCGCGTTCCCCTAAGAAATTCCACGTCATGGAAGAGGGTGTCATCTCGATTTCAGCGGCTGCTACCTTAGCCGTCGCGTTCGTGAGCGCTACGGGACCATAGATTTCAGGGTGATCCAAGGAGCCGGCTAGACGGAGCTTGGCGTCTACCAACCCTTCCAATCGGCCTTCCCCTTGAAGTAACGGATTCGCTAACCCTGGGTTTAACCCCTGAAGGTCAATCGTACCCGTGAGGGTCTTTTTGCCAAGCGGCTCGTCAATGGCGATGTCACTCTTGAGCGTCATTGAAGACGTCGTAGGTTTCATGTGGTTTTTCGCCACGTCAAAGCCGGCCACCGGGAGCACATCCGTGTCAATGGCAAGCGTCGTCGTTGCGGACAACTTTTCGTGCGAGAGCGACCCTTTCACTTCGGCCGTCTTAATCGTCCAGGGAGCAAGGCGCGACGCTCGAGAGGGCGTCACCATCCCTTTTAACCACGTGAGCGAAAAGTCCGAAGACCAGCCGTTGAGCATGGGCTCTGGCGTCTTGGGGACCTCGTGCGAAACGTTAATTACGGCGTCCACTAAGCCAGAGGCCTTCAAACGGTTTGGTAACCAGGGATTGGCTAACCCCACAGAGAAGCCTTCGGTATGAAGCGCCGTCTTTACTTGCCCTAACGACCCCCATTGGCCCTGGTGAGCAAGGTTCACGGTAGAGGCTAAAAGGTCAACGCGGCCCTTGGGGTGCGGTCCCACGGTTAACGACAGATCCGTGGTCGTCACGTTGCCCGTCTCCGTCAAAAGAACGCGCGTGGCATCCTTTTGCGTGATCGTGAGGTGGTCAAGCGTCACCGCCGTGTTTTGGAGCGTCCACGCGCCGATCACCCCCTTTTCTTTGAGGGTGTCACCGGAGAGCGCTGTCTTCACGCGCCAGGGAAGGCTTTCAGCAACTTCGTTGTCGTTATCAACCTTGTCATCCAACTTCACCAACATTTGCGAGAGGGACTTGGCAACGTCGCCCGCGACATGGCCACGCGACTCTAACGTTAACGATTGATGGTTGGGGCTCAATAAGAGGGCACCCGTGAGGTTTTTCACCGTTACGTCGTTAAAGGTGACCTCCGTCCCCGTGAGGGTCAGATCAACGGACTCGCGTAAAAGCGAAGACAAAACGGGATTCTCTTGAATCTTCAAAGTGTTCGGTAAACGCACCGCCCCCGTAAAGGGCGTGATGTCGCCGCCCATCACCACGGATTTAACGCGGAGGGTGTCGGGGGCTTCGTCTGGGGTGGCTTTGGTTAACCGCACGAGCGTATCGGAGAGTGCTGCGTCTAACCGTCCGGTTAAGGCAGATAAGGGCCCGTTTAACGTCAAGGCGACTTGAGCTTTCCCTTTTTCTGGCAAGACAGTCCCTAAGGTGAGCCCCGCAAAGTCCGTGAGGTCTTCCACCTTGAGGGTGGTCTTTAAGTTGGCGTGCGCGGCTAACGGGTTCGAATCGGTAAAGTTCGTAAGGGTCCCTTGTGCGCGCAACGAGGCTGCCCCCCAATTTAACGACACATTGGGAGCGGAAAGTTCAATCACGTCGTCTGTCGTCGCCTTTGTCGTCTTTTTGGCGGTCACGACACTCTTTTCAACGTCAGCCTTTAAGGACAACCCTAAGAGTTCACCATTGAAGTGCGTTTTGTCGAGCGTGAGCGTTTTTTCTTTGTCCGATAACGTCACCCCAATTCCCATCTCGCCCGATAAGCGTGACGGTCGATCGCGTAGCTCGGCAGGCAACAGGTTGGCAAGCAACGGACGCAAATTGGCGTGCGTGAGCTTAATTGTGCCCGTGGCGTTCACGTCCCCTGTCGGGGATTCTTTGACGTCGCCCGTTAAGCGCATTTCGCCCGTTAATTCGGGGCCGCTCGTTGCCACCACATGAAGCGTCTCGAGGTGAAGCGCTTTTTCCTTTAAGGTGACATCCCACTCCATCGGCATGTCACGGCTCGTCCCATAAAAGGCTTGGCGCCACGTGTTTAAGGCGGAGCCTTTAAGACGAAGGCCGTCCACCAAGTCACCCGTAAGTTGGGTCGAGAGGTTCGTGGTGAGGATGTCTCCGAGCAGAGGGGTGGAGGGCATCGTCAAGGCCGTCACCCCAATCTCCGCCGTGGGACGGGTATTGAGTTTTGAAAGCGTTCCCTTCATCCCAAACGTGAACGGTCCCGCGACGGACGTGTGCGTTTCAATCGCATCGTCACTCACATAGGTCGTCGACTGAACATTTAAGGGGAAGGGTTTATCTTCGTAGCCAGGGATCGCTAAGTCATCGTCCGAGGCTAAGAGAATGAGCGTTAATCGAGGATCCTTTAAGGTCGTCGTTTTCTTTTCATTCTGCAGAACGGCACTCGCCGTCAAACGCCCCCCGCGATCTTCAACGTTGGCTTGAAATTGGACGTTACGCTTTTTGTCCGTTTTGAGGCTCAACAGAATTGACTCGATCGTGACGGTTTGCTTCGTCCCTGCGTTGTGAAGGGCGAGCTTCGTTAACGACACCGGGCCCACATCAAACGTGAGCGGTAACGGCGTCTTTAATGCTTGATTGATGTCTCGCCAAGCCGCAACGACTTCCTCGTTTTTGGGAAGCGCAAAGCGGGGTGCCGAGTCGGACTTTACTGGTTCGGTCTCGGGTTTAGGCGTAGCCCCGTCATTAATCGTTACCGTGAGCCCCGAGAGAATGGGGGTGCCTTTCTCGTGCGTGACCACGCTCTCCATCACGGTGGGCTGCAGAGCGTCGTCGTCTGAATGGAGCGCAATGTGCCAGTCGCGCGTGAGTTGAGCTTTTAAGGCCGCCTTTTCTAACGCAATGTTGACCCCTGGCGTCTCCACCTTGAGGTCCAATACGCGCACGTTTTCTAACGTCACGCCAAAAGGTAAGGGTTCAAACGCGAAAGGCGTATTCGAAGTGGTTTTCTCTTTGGATTCAGGAACCTTGACGTGTAAGCCCTCTACCTCTAACGCGACGATGCGCACGTCACGCGCAAAGAGGGACTCAGGGACTAAATTCCAGTGAAGGCGTTTAGCGTTTAACGATAAAACATTGGGGGCGTTCTCATCGTTCAGGGTCACCTCGTCGAGCGTTTGATTCCAAAGGGAGCCCGATAGCGTTTTGACGTTAACCCCCGCTAACGCCAAGCCTTTCTTTAGGATTACACGCTCCGTAGCCGGCACCAAAAGAAGCGCCACACTAACAAGCGCCGTACTCGTTACGGTAAAAAGGCTCCAGCCCAGGGCGCGAAACGCCCAAGACCCACGAGGTTTTGGTTGCGTCGTGGGCGTTGAGGTGTCAGACTTTTGAGTCGATGGCGTATCGTGCATTAGAGTTCAGCCCCTAAGCCAATGTAAAACTTCCAGTGATATTTCCCCGTGGGGGCTTCCGAGATGGCGCGTGCCAGGTCAAATTTAATGGGCCCGATGGGCGAGGTCCAACGTACCCCGACCCCGACGCCCGTCTTTTGATCAAACCCCTTGAAGGTGTTAAAGGCGTCCCCCGTATCCACAAAGGTGGCGGCCCACCAAGGACCCGTCACGCGGTAGCGGTATTCGAGGCTGGCCGTGGCGAGGTAACGCCCACCCGTGAGGTGACCCGAGGCGCTCTTAGGCGAAATCTTCTGGTAATCAAACCCACGAATGCTGTTGTCGCCCCCGGCAAAGAAGCGCAGGTCAGGGGGCAAGTCGTGCTTGTTTTCCACCCAAATGGCGCCCAAGGTGCCGCGCACCAATACGGCATGGCGACTCCCAAAGGAGCGTAACCACGCTTGATCAATGCGGGCGCGCACAAAGGAGGTGTCAGAAATCCCGCCCTTGAGGCTCCCCTCCAAGGTATAGCGCTGGGTGTCGCCCCACGTGGGATTGAGCCCCCCACGGGTGCGGGTGCGCACGGCGGATACCGACGGAATAAAGTATTTGGTCTTCTTTAAGCCTTCGCCTTGAATGAAGCGGTCATAGGTAAAGCGAAGCCCAGCTGCCAACTGCCAATCTTTTTTCGTGGTGTGCAGGCGCGAGACCCCCAACACGAAATGGTCTTGTCGGGTGTCGTTGAGATCGGTGCGCTTAGCGCCCCCTTGATAGAGCCAATAGTCCGTTAAGGGCGAACGCGATACCGGTACCTTCAAACTCAAGTCTTGGGTTTGTTCGGGCTTAGAGAGCGTCGTCTCCGACACTAAGCTCCACCCCTTGGGGTTGAGACGAGGCTTCGTCCACGCGACACGCGTTCTCGGTCCCACGTCGCTTGAATACCCCAGACCAAAGTCCAAGGCATTGGCTTCTCGCGGCACCAAGGTCGCCTCCATGGGAAGGGCTTTCGTGGGATCAGGCACCGTGGGTTCAGGCGCCACTAGCGCGGACGTAAACCACCCCGTTTCATTTAAGCGGCGGGTGTAGTCCGCGACCTTTTCACTTTCATAAGGGTCGCCCGCTTTAAAGGGCGACAACGCACGCACGAGTTTGGGGGCAATCGTCTCATCATTGATGGTGAGTTCCCCAAAGGTCCAGCGGTGCCCCGTATCAAAGGTGAGGTCCCAGTAGGCTTTGTGCGTCGTGGGTTCCACCCCTAATTGGTGTTGGGTGAAGTGCGCATTAAAGAACCCGTAGGCTAAAGCTGTATTCGTGAGCTTCGTCTTAAACGCATCGTAGTCGCCCTGATTTAAAACGGTCCCCACCTTGGGAGCGGTTTTAAGGACTTTGAGAAAAGGCTCAAAGTTTTTCCCTTCCCCCAGAAGCGTCACCTTCACGTCAGCAATCGTCGTGGCGGGGCCGGGCTTCACGATAAAAAGCAGGGGCGGAACGTCCCCTTTCTTTTTCTTGGCGTCGTCAATCGTCGTCAAGTCAATCGTCGGGGAAAAGTACCCTAAGGCGCTAGCCGCCTCGCGAACGCGTTTTTCGAGTCGAACGCGATCGATGATGTTTTGGCGCAAGGCCACTTCTTCGGGTGCCAGAAAGGCGAGGATGTTATTGCGTAATGCCGCGTTTTGGCACACCACCGCGATATGCGCATCGTCCCCATCAAAGAGCCCGGCCTGCGCGGGCGAAAGCGTCCCCAATCCAAGAAGCGCTAACACGAAGCTCTGCCGCCCGATGCTTTTCAAGGCGATGCGAAGCGGGACAGACAAGAGGTCTCGGGGAGGGTGGTTGGAAAACATCGGTAACAAGAAGTGGCTCAGTGGTTTTCGTATTATACGAAGGGGTTTAAAGCCCTGTCTTGGCGAATTTTCCCTTGCCTGTGACAAACCGTTTCTTGGGGGTCAAAGGAGGGTGGAAACCACATAAAGGGGCGGCGGTGACGCGCCCTCGACCGTGTCAAGCACACTCACTAATACCGTGTGTTCCCCTTGCGGGATCGTGAGGAGCGACAAGGGTAACGCCACCCGACGCACCTTGTCCCAGCCTTGGATTAGAACGCGCCCCTTTTCTTCCACCACACGCGGGATAAACCGTTCGGTCATGGAAAGCCCATAACGGTGGTTGGCCTTTACACAGCATTCATACGCTCCCCAAAGCGAATAGAAAAAGGCGAGCGTCTCGTCCTCATTGTGATTGTCGGCAAACGCCTTAAAGGGCTCAAGAAAAAGGCCTTCTGCCATAAAGCTTAAAAGCCGCGTGAGTTGCGCCGGGGTTTTGGGGCGCATCACTTCGCAATCTAAAAAGAGGCGACCTTGTGGAGCGGTTTCACTTTTGATTGATAGCGCAGCGCCTACTACGCCTACGGTGTGGGCAAGTGACGTGTAGATCGTTTCCTTCTCGCCCTCTAATCGGGGGCTCTCTGGCGGGACTTCGACGAATTCAAGCGTTGGGTCAACCTTTTGCGTGACCGCTTTCGCCATCAAGCGGACACGCAAACTCTGCGCACGTCGCGGGGCATGGCTAAAGCGCGCTAAGCGTGCTTCGGAAGACGCCCCCAAGGTCTTAGCCAACCCGTCCATCGTCGCCATGTCTAAGGTGTCTTCCTCTCCCACAAGGCTCAATGCCACGAACCCTGAAGCGGGAAGGGCGTTCAACCCTGCGGGAAAGGGTTTAAGACCCATCTCCGGCGCAAAGGGAAGGGAAGACGACAGTGGGAAATCACAACGGGGCATAAAGGGGGCAAAGCCAAACAAAGAGCGGTTTAAGGTTTACCTATTTTACTAAAAGATGGTGTGTGGCCTTTTTTAGTCTTGCGAGCGCTCGCACACAGAAATACGAAGCTACATGCAAAGGGAAAGGAAAACGCCAAAGACACCCCAAGAAAACATCTCATGGTCTTCAAAGTCCTCTTTCGGCAATGAGAACTTTTCTCATTAATGGGGTGCTGTCAAAAATCGATTTGACTCTTTTATTAAGCTCGCTTATTATTCAATAAAATAAATTTTTAATTAACCCAGTTAATGGATGACGGATATGACCACTCTGGTTAATGAACAACTCAAAGCGATTGAAGAAAAACAGCTCGCTATTGATAAAGAAAAGAAGGCCTTGCGCGATCAGACGATTCGTGAAATCCAGACCCTGATTGAAACCTTTGATATTAGCTCGTCTGAATTGAAGTTTTTTGATCGTAATGTCACGCGTCGTCGTACGACCGTTGGCGTTAAGGTGCCGATGAAGTATTGTGGGCCGCGAGGCGAACTCTGGTCGGGCCGTGGTCGTGCTCCGCACTGGGTTCAGGAAGTCGAAAATAACGGCGGCTCCCGCGACGATTACTTAATCAAGCACTAAGCCCCATTGGCGCGAATTATTCGCCCTTCAAAGCGCGTTCTCTTTAATGAAAAGAGGGCGCGTTTTTTCTTTTTTGCTTTAACGAGGTCGCTTCACTTAAGACGACGTTTGAATCCTTTGTTCACAAAAATTAAACCCCTGATCGATTTAGTTACATTTTCAAATAATCCAATATAACCCTTTTGGGTAATAAGTCGATCGACGGGGGGAGAACTAAGTTTTGGATAGGGATAAGTAAAAATTTTGTGTTTGGTCCTTGCTAATTTGACCGCTGTAAACCCCAATGGGTGACATCGGGTTTCTGTTGGGCGATTTACTTTACCCCGAGAAGAAAGACCAAGAAAACGCGCTCCCCTTCAGGCTTAATTTTCTTCAGGGAAAAGCGGGGCTTTGTGGCGTCGATTAGAAAAGGGGCCTTCCCTTTTCTTTAATCCATTCGGATAGGCGCTAGGAGAGTCAATTTCAAGGCGAATGCCCTGAAGTAGCAAGGGTTTACCCAAAAGTATGATAAACTCCCCCCTGCTTAAAGCTGAGGTTTTCAGGCTATCTACCCCTTATGTGTAGATAACAGGCTTCTCTCACGGCGCAGAGGATTAATGGTGTCGCAAACGTTTTGACCGACTTTTGTGCACACGCCTTTGCCGCGTGGTCTTTTCTATTCTCAAACAATCGTAAAGGGGGACCTTAAGCGCCGTCTTTTTCGATTACGTTGACTTCTTTTCGGGGTTTAGAGGAGTCTTTCTCCTTAAACCGATGACAGCGAATGACCGCTCTCTTAGGGGGCCTACAAAAGGGCTCACCCTGGCGTCTGTCTTGATTTCCACGCCTCGCTTTACTCCTTTGAACTCACTCAAAAGGACGTTTATATGCCTAAACACACCCAACAATTGGGCAAGTGGCGCATTCATCCGAAGGTGTTTTGGCCGGCCAGCATTTTGATTGTGCTGATCGTTGCCGCCTCCGCGCTCTTTCCTACGGCCGTTCAGTCGGCCTTTGACGGCATGCAAGTCGTCATTAACCGCGACTTGTCGTGGTTCTACATTTTGTCCGTCGCCATCATTTTGGTGGGGATGGTCTATTTGGGCTTTTCTCGCTTCGGGGCCATTCGTTTGGGCCCTGACCATGCCAAACCTGAATACGACATGGTGACGTGGTTTGCCATGCTCTTTTCCACGGGGATGGGCATTGGGATCATGTTCTTCGGCGTGGCTGAACCCGTCATGCATTATCTGTCGCCCCCCACCGGGGAACCGGGCACGATGCAGGCGGCTCGCCAAGCCATGGAAATCACGTTCTTCCACTGGGGGTTGCACGCGTGGGCCATTTACGCGTCAGTGGGGCTGATGCTCGCTTACTTTGGCTACCGCCATGGCTTGCCGCTCACGCTTCGCTCGGCGCTTTTCCCCATCATCCGTGAACGCATTTACGGCAACCTTGGGAACGCCGTGGACGTCTTTGCGATTATCGGGACGGTGTTTGGCGTGGCCACGAGCTTAGGCTTTGGCGTGACCCAGATTAACGCGGGTTTAAATTACCTCTTTGGCGTTCCGATGACGCCCGTCTATCAGGCGGCGTTGGTGGCCATCATTACCGCCGTGGCGTCCCTCTCGGTTGCAACGGGTTTAGATAAGGGCATTAAGATTTTGTCCCAGACCAACCTCTGGGCTGCGATTATTCTCCTTCTCTTGGTGTTGGGTCTTGGTCCCACGGCTGAACTCTTAAAGCACTTCGTTGAAAACACCGGGATGTACATTTCGGGCCTCGTCTCGAAGACCTTTAACCTCTACGCTTACCAGCCCAAGAACGAAGGTTGGTTAGGCGGTTGGACGCTTCTCTACTGGGCTTGGTGGATCTCCTGGTCGCCCTTCGTGGGGATGTTTATCGCTCGCATTAGTCGTGGGCGTACCATTCGTGAATTCATCATGGGCGTCTTGTTAGTGCCCACGGGCTTTACGCTTCTTTGGATGACCGCCTTTGGGAATTCCGCCATTGATTTGATTGCCAATGGCAACCAAGCCTTAGCGGATACGATTCAAGCCGACGTGTCGGTGGCGATCTTTAAATTTTTTGAAGCCTTCCCCTTGACCCAAGTCCTGAGCTTTATCGGGATGGTGATGGTGATTATCTTCTTTGTCACGTCCGCTGACTCGGGCGCCTTCGTGGCCGATACCTTAGCGTCGGGCGGCTCCAAGAAGACCCCCATCATGCAGCGTGTGTTCTGGAGCTCGTTATCGGGCCTTTGCGCTTTAGTGCTCCTTTACGCGGGCGGCTTAAAGGCCTTACAGACCTTAACCTTGGTGACGGCGCTGCCCTTCGCTGTAGTGCTCTTGATTGCGCTCTATGGGCTTTTAAAGGCCCTTCAGGTGGACGACTTTAAGCGTCAAAGCCAGACGGTCACGAACGTTGCTCCCGCGCTTTATCGCTCGGGTGCCGCTTGGGAAAAGCGTTTGAAGACCATCGTGCACTATCCGGAACACGCTCAGGTGTTGGCGTTCTTAAACGAAACCATTGAACCAGCGTTAAAGAAGCTCACCCAAGCCTTTGTGGAAGAGGGGTTAGATGCCACCTTTACCCGTAAGGGCGAAACGGTGCGCTTGAAGGTGAGTTTCCCTGATGTCACCGACTTCATCTATGACGTACGCTTAAAGGGCTACGGCCACACCGAGTACGAAATCGATGATGAAAACGAAGACGAAGGGGATCAAAACACCGAGTACGTTCGTGCTGAAGTCTTCCTTCGTGAAGGCGGTCAGGATTACGACGTGATGGGTTGGTCGGCTGAGCAGATCATCCATGACGCCTTGGACCAGTACGAAAAGCATCTGACGTTCTTGCGTTTAGTGAACACCCCGCGTGACCTCTAAGGTTGTGCACCGGTGACTGAAGAAGGCTTCTTACCCCTTTGGGTAAGAGGCCTTTTTTGTTGCCCCCGTCTCAGATTCACCTCCTAGCATTTACCCTAATCACGAAACCTTTCGATTTTGGACGTGAGTGCCATCACGCCCGACGTCGTGAGGATGTCCTTCTTTTTCGCGTCGTTAACGAAAACCAAGGAGGGGAGAAGGCTTTAACGCCCTAACGGTCAACTCCTTTATTTCGTCAAACGGCGACAGTCTTCTTAGACACCTTAAAACTTTTGCGTTTTTTCGTCTTTAACCAAAAACGAATGACCCCAAGAAACACCGCGCACGAGCGGGCTTTCCTCTACTCGTCGTCACTTAAAACGCATGGTCGACTTTGTCAGGAATCGATAGCACTTCTCCCTTTACGTCCCTCACGGGTTCTCTTTCTAAAGCGCTAGGGTTTCGTGATTTTTTGTGTTAGATTGTGAGCACGTCCGAGTTTGGTCTCGGACTCCGATCACCCTCAGAGCTAGGGAGATTTCACCATGAACATCTATAACATCGGCTTACGACGTCCTCGACACATCATGTGTTTCGCAAAGCGTTCTTGCTTTTGCCACGCCCTCTTCACCGCCCACATTCTCTAATGTGGCGTCAAGCACTCATGGGGTTTCCCTCGTGAGTCGCTCGCTCATCCCGACCCCAAGCCGTGTGGGAGACGTCTCTCACACTTCCTTGATGGCTTGAGAGTAGGGGACTCACAGGTTTCGTTTCGGACTCTCTTTGTTTGTAGAGTCCGCCGTTTCCGACTCCTTATCTCCAGTCATCCTTTCTCGTTATCCAAGGTTAAGGGCGCACGCTTAGTGTGGCGCTCCGCCCTCGTGTGCACCCTTCACTTTTGGATGCTTTACTTAAGGTAGGAGCTTTATGACTCGACTCAGTATTGCTGCGACACCGTCAACCGCTGACAACTTTACGGTGGATCGACCGGTGGTGGATTTGGATACGGCGGACTTAACCCAAGTGGCTGCCGTGGTGATGACCGCAACGGAAGCGTTGGATGGGCGCCTTGAGCGCGTTAAGGCCACGCACTTTGGGATCCCTGTGATCGTGAAAAACGATTTGAAGCACTTGCCCGAAAGCCTGCTTCGTGAGGTGGTCTCCGTCATTGACGACAAAGTGTCTGATAAAGGGCTCTATGGCCGTCAGATTGAAGCGGCGGCGAAAAAGTATGAAGCGGGGTTGTTGCCCCCCTTCTTTGGGTCGTTGGAAGGTTACGTCAATCAAGGGAACGCCCAGTTTGACTGTCCCGGTCACCAAGGGGGTGCCTTTTTCCGTCGTCACCCGACGGGTCGTGCCTTTGCGGACTTCTTTGGGGAAAACATCTTCCGCGCTGACCTTTGTAATGCCGACGTCTCGATGGGGGATTTACTTATCCATGAAGGGGCACCGTGCGCTGCGCAGCAAGAAGCCGCTCGCATTTATAACGCGGACAAAACGTATTTCGTCTTAAACGGGACGTCTGCCTCGAACAAGGTGGTGTTAAACGCTTTATTGGCGCCCGGCGACTTGGTCCTTTTTGACCGCAATAACCATAAGTCGAACCACCATGGGGCACTTCTCCAAGCGGGCGCCACGCCCATTTACTTGGAAACGGCTCGAAATGGCTACGGCTTTATTGGCGGGATTGACGATCATTGTTTTGAAGAAGCCTATTTACGCGACCTTATCGCAGAAGTGGACGCCAAGCGCGCCCAAGAACCTCGTCCCTTCCGCTTAGCGGTGATTCAGTTGGGGACCTATGACGGCACGATTTATAACGCCCGCCAAGTGGTGGATCGCATCGGTCACCTGTGCGACTACATCCTCTTTGATTCGGCTTGGGTGGGCTATGAACAGTTCATCCCGATGATGAAGGATTGTTCCCCGTTGTTGCTAGAACTTGGGCCCGACGACCCCGGGATCTTCGTGACGCAGTCCGTGCATAAGCAGCAAGCGGGTTTCTCGCAAACTTCGCAAATTCACAAAAAAGACCGCCACATTAAGGGGCAAAAACGCTATTGCCCGCATAAGCGCTTGAATAACGCCTTTATGATGCATGCGTCGACGTCGCCTTTCTATGCGCTTTTTGCAGCCTTAGACGTCAACGCCAAGATGCATGAGGGGGAAGCGGGGCGCCGTCTCTGGGACGACTGTGTGCGTGTGGGGATTGAAGCGCGTAAAACCCTTTTGTCCACGTGCCACCATATCCGTCCCTTTATCCCGACGATGGTCGACGGTAAACCGTGGGAGAGTTTTGACACCGAGACGATTTCAAAGACCCTGAAATTCTTCGCGTTTGAACCCAATGCCAGCTGGCACAATTTTGAAGGTTATGGGGCGTCCCAATACTTTGTGGATCCGTGCAAGTTCTTGCTCACAACGCCTGGGATCAACACCCAAACGGGTCAGTATGATGAGTTTGGGATCCCCGCGACGATTTTGGCGAACTTCTTGCGTGAAAACGGGGTGGTGCCAGAAAAGTGCGACTTGAATTCGATTCTTTTCTTAATGACGCCCGCGGAAGATACCGCCAAGATGGATCATTTGATTTCGCAAATTGCCCGCTTTGAGGCGGCGGTTGATGGGGACCTTCCTTTGTCGGACGTGCTGCCCGCCATTTATCAGGCCAATGAAGAACGCTATCGCGGCTACACCATCCGACAACTTTGCCAAGAAATGCACGACTTCTATAAGGCCTTAAACGTGAAGCAACTTCAAAAGGAAATGTTTAGAAAGGCGCATTTCCCGGTGCGTGCGGTGGAGCCCCAAGTGGCACACTTTGAGTTTATTCGCGGGAACGTGGAGTTAGTGCCCTTGGAAAAGGCAGCCGGTCGCATTGCCGCAGAAGGGGCGCTTCCCTATCCGCCTGGGGTCCTTTGCGTGGTGCCGGGCGAAGTCTGGGGGGATGCCGTTTTGCAATACTTCTTGGCGCTCGAAGAGGGGATTAACCGCTTCCCTGGGTTTTCGCCAGAACTTCAAGGCGTTTACATCCAAACGGATGCAGACGGTCGGAAACGCGCCTATGGGAATGTGTTAACCCATGAGCGTGCTGCCCTCTTAACCCAATAAACGAAAAAAATCACGAGTCCGAAGGGTTTGAAAAGGTTGCCGCCTCTCACCCCTCGGGCCCGTGATTCCGACAAACGAGGTATGTATGTCTACCAAAAATAATAGCAAAATGAGCGTGGCGCAGTTAACGCTTTTAACCGCGCTCAACATGATGGGCTCGGGGATTATCATGCTCCCCACGAAGCTCGCCGAAGTCGGTACCTTTTCCATTGTGTCGTGGTTGGTAACGGCCACGGGCTCAACGGCCTTGGCGTACGCTTTTGCCAAGTGTGGGATGCTCTCAAGAAACCGCGCTGGGATGGGCGGTTACGCCGAATACGCGTTCGGGAAGTCCGGGAGCTTCATGGCTAACTACACCTATTGCGTGTCGTTACTCATTGCCAATATCGCGATTGCGATCTCTGCCGTGGGCTATGGGGTCGCACTCTTTGGGATTCATTTAAATCCCGTGGAAACGTGCTTGGCAACGATTGGGGTCTTGTGGCTTTGCACCGTTTTGAACTTTAAGGGCGCCAGCATTACCGGGGCGATTTCTAGCATCACCGCCTGGGGCGTGATCCTTCCCATTGGCTTTTTATCCCTCTTTGGCTGGTACTGGTTCTCGGGCACGCTTTATATGGAAAGCTGGAACCCCAACCATATCCCAACGTGGGATGCGGTAAGCGCCTCCATTTCCATGACCTTGTGGGCGTTTTTGGGGCTGGAGTCCGCGTGCGCCAATGCTGATTCCGTGGATAACCCCGAAAAGAACGTTCCTAAAGCCGTGATGGGTGCCACGATTGGGGTGGCGGTGATTTACATTTTGTCCACGAACGTTGCAGCGGGGATTGTCGGGAACGCCGATTTAGTTAAGTCCACCGCACCCTTTGGCTTGGTCTTTTCCACGATCTTCAACGACACCATCGGGAAAGTGGTGATGTTTATGATGGTGTGCTCGTGCTCCGGCTCTTTGATTTCCTGGCAGTTTACGATCGCCAACGTCTTTAAGTCGTCCGCTGACGACGGGTACTTCCCGCGTCTTTTCTCGAAAGTCACGAAAGACAATGCTCCCATTCTCGGGATGCTCACCATTGTGACGATTCAAAGCCTGATGAGCTTAATGACGATTTCGCCGTCGCTCTACAAGCAATTTAATACGCTTGTCGACTTGGCCGTGGTCACGAACATCATGCC
>JAHHRF010000029.1 GCA_020025955.1 Sutterella sp. | reverse complement strand
AAATGTTGATGTCGACAGCAAAACGGCGAGAGCATTCGCTCATCACGGGGCTCGTCACTGAGTCGTCCGAGAAAGCTAAGCGCACCAAGTGCACGCGCTCCTGATTCGGGTGCTCAGCAATGGCTGCGGCCACACGGCGACGGATGCTCTCTGGCAAATCGTGCGCCATGACGTTACCAATCAAGGCCTTGGTGGTTTCGTGGCGGGGCTTCAAGAAGATGTCCGCGACGTTCCCTAATTCCACAACCTTGCCGTAGTTCATCACTGCGACGCGATCGCAAATCTGCTTAACGACCTGCATTTCGTGGGTGATCATCACGACGGTGACGCCCAACTTGGCGTTAATGTCTTTGAGAAGCTCTAAGGTGGCGGTGGTCGTTTCCGGATCCAACGCGCTCGTGGCTTCGTCACTTAATAAGACGCTGGGGTCATTGGTGAGCGCACGGGCAATGCCGACGCGCTGCTTTTGACCGCCCGAGAGCTGGGACGGGTACTTGTGGGCGTGTTCGTGTAAGCCCACGAGTGCCAACAAGGGATCGACCTTGGCTTTGATTTCGGCCTTGGTTTTGCCAGCCAACTCCATCGGGAGGGCAACGTTATCGAAAACGGTGCGCGAGCTGAGCAAATTGAAGTGCTGGAAAATCATCCCGATGTCGCGACGTGACTCGCGAAGGTCTTTTTCGGAAAGTTCCATCAAGCTTTGGTCATTAACGATGACGCGGCCTTCCGTCGGGCGGTTCAACAAATTGATGCAACGCACCAACGTACTTTTACCTGCGCCCGAGCGACCGATAATCCCGAAGATTTCCCCCGGCTGGATATGCAAGGAGACATCATCGAGCGCCTTAAACGAACGCCCGTCCGGCGTCGTATAGGTTTGCGTAATGTGTTCAAGTTTAATCATGGTTGTCGCGACGACAAGGTGAATTCCAAAGAGGGGCCTTGACGGTCTGAATCTTTTTTACTGTGGGAGAGTCAGTGTAACAAAGGCGAGCCCAGGCTTTGTATCGAAGCAGGGGAAAAAGCATGCCTAAGCGCGTCTTTTGTGACGCAACAGGCAGTGCCGTTCGACAAAGTCCTTAGAAAAAGGCAAAGAAAAAGCCCGCTGAAACTTAATTCAACGGGCTTTTAGGAAACTTGGTGGGAACGCAGAGACTCGAACTCTGGACCGACGGATTAAGAGTCCGCTGCTCTACCAACTGAGCTACGTTCCCGAGGTGCCGATATTCTTCAAATTGTAAGGAATGGTGGGAACGCAGAGACTCGAACTCTGGACCGACGGATTAAGAGTCCGCTGCTCTACCAACTGAGCTACGTTCCCATTCCGAAAGAATACTGGTGGGTCGTGCGGGACTCGAACCCACGACCAACGGATTAAAAGTCCGCTGCTCTACCAACTGAGCTAACGACCCGCACTCTTCTCAACGAGGCTTTGCTCGACTCGTTACGAGGGGCGGTGCCATTCGCTGAGGAGTTGAATTTTGCCCCATGAAATTCTTTGTGTCAAGGGTTGAGCGAAAAAAAACCAAAAAAAATCTAAAAAAGTTCAAAAAAGCCTTAAAGCGTCATTCTGTGTCGCATACTGTAATTTGTTAGGGTTAACCATAACAAAATACACTAGCCAATGTTCGAGAAACTGGGTTATGATGAGTCCATCAGTTAAACCAGTGCGAATTACTACCGTATTGATTTAGTGACTTAAATCGAAATTAGAAGAAAGCTCCGTATCATCGTTTGATACGGTAGATTTCGCACGAATCGAACCCAACGCTACGGCGAGTAGGGCTTCGAAAACTCTTTAGGAGATGAGCATGGCCTCGAAAGACAAGAACCCGTCCCCTGTGAATCGCATCGAAGGCGATAGCGAACGTAAAAAGGCCTTAGACGCCGCCATGGCTGCCATTGAAAAGCAGTTCGGCAAGGGCTCCATCATGCGTATGGCCGAAGGCGAAGAAATCGAAAACGTGGAAACGGTTTCCACGGGTTCGTTAGGTCTGGACTTAGCCTTGGGCGTTGGCGGCTTGCCGCGTGGTCGTGTGATCGAAATCTACGGTCCGGAAAGTTCGGGTAAGACCACGTTGACCCTTCACTTGATTGCAGAGATGCAAAAGAAGGGTGGCACCTGCGCTTTCGTGGACGCGGAACACGCTTTGGACGTGGGCTACGCGCAGAAGTTGGGTGTGAACCTTCAGGAACTCTTGATTAGCCAGCCAGACGCCGGTGAACAGGCTCTCGAAATCACGGACGCTTTGGTGCGCTCCGGCACCGTTGACTTGGTCGTGATTGACTCGGTGGCTGCCTTGACCCCGAAGTCTGAAATCATGGGTGAAATGGGTGACTCGTTGCCGGGTCTCCAGGCTCGCTTAATGAGTCAGGCCCTTCGTAAGTTGACGAGCTCCATCCAGAAGACGAAGTCCATGGTGGTCTTTATTAACCAGATCCGTCAGAAGATTGGTGGCTACGGCAACGCCGAAACCACGACGGGCGGTAATGCCTTGAAGTTCTATAGCTCCGTGCGTTTAGACATTCGTCGCATTGGCGCCGTGAAGAAGGGCGATGAAGTCATCGGTAACCAGACCCGCGTTAAGGTCGTGAAGAACAAGGTGGCGCCCCCCTTCAAGCAGGCGGTCTTTGACATCCTCTACGGTGAAGGGATCTCCAAGATTGGCGAAATCATCGATATCGCCACGGAATTGAACGTTCTCGACAAGTCGGGTGCCTGGTACTCCTACGGCGATCAGCGCTTGGGTCAGGGTAAGGAAAAGGTGCGTGACTTCTTAGAAGCCAATCCGGATCTCTTAAATGACATCGAAACCAAGGTCCGTGAAATGAAGGGTGTTCACGTTGGGACGGCCGTGAGTGCCGACGACGATGACGACTTCGCTGACGACGGCGAAATGTAATGGTTTCGAGGGAGCGTGAACGTCACGCTCCCGTCACCAACCCCCTATAGGTTGACGCGATGGGTTGTCCCATCGGGCGTTGCCCTCTTGGGGGTTTCTTTTTTCTACTCAGGCTTATGGCTAAAGAGACGACCTTAGTTTTATTCGAAGAGCTGGCCGAGGAGGCCCCAGCACAGAAACGCACCAAGCGTCGTGCAGCGGCGCCGCGTCGACCGAGCGTGTTGACCTCTAATACTGACCGCGTTCCCTCGGGCGTAAAGTCCCTGGGGCGCGCGTTTACGCCCTCAGTGGGTGAGGTCTTCACGGAAGATGACTTCGATGCGATCCCAAGCCTACGCCGTGCGGGTCAGGACGAAGTGCCCGATAAGATTGTCGACGACTCGACAACTGCGCCTCGAGGAATTCCCTCGATTACGCCCTCCGTGTCGTCAAGCGCCATGGATGACGAGCCCTTCTTAAAGCTCGATCCCGGGTTTGATACGCCGTTTGACTATTTAAATCCTGAGGTGTCGACCCCCGACTGGACGGTGGACGTTCCCAACGACGACGTTCCCAACGACGTGCCGTGGGAGATCGAATCGAGCAACGAGCCAGCCCCGTCAGACGACCTCGCTAAAGCCAACATTCTGGAACTCGTGGCACCTGCGGCAACGCTGCTCGCCCCCAAGACCAAAGCTAAACCCGCTCGCACGACCCCCAAGGTTCCTCGTAAACCGCGCGTTAAAAAGAAAGCCTTTAATCCTTTGGAGGATGAACCGGAGGATCCGCGCTCTGGGGTAAAGAGCTTTGACCCCGATGAAAGGAATGATCGTCCCGTTCGCGCTCGCAAACCGCGTCCCACGCAAAGTTTGATGGCGCGCGCCTTAAACGCCTTGGCGCGACGTGAGTACGCACGAAAGGGGCTGGAAGCGAAACTTCGTCAAGGGTTAACGGAAGAAGATGACCCAGATGAAATCGAGCGCGTCTTAGATGAATTAGAAAAACTCAACTATTTATCTGACGAACGCTTTGCAGTCATGCGCACGGAACAGAAAGCCCGCACGCAAGGGGATCGAAAACTTCGTTACGAACTTCGTCAGCAAGGGGTGAAGCCTGAAGCGGTGGAAGCCGCGATGGAGAATCTCACCGAAAGTGAGGTCGTGCGGTGTTACCGACTTTGGGAACGACGATTTGGTGAAAAACCGACGGATCGAAAAGAACGTGAACGTCAGATTCGCTATCTCACGTACCGCGGTTTTAGCTTTTCCTCTGTCATGAGCGTGATTCGAGGCGAAGTCAATCCGGATGAAGAAATTGAATAGCCCTGTGTCGATCTGACAGGGTGGGGTTGTTCTGAGCAATGAGGGTTTCCTCTGCTAGAATCACAACCCTATATTAAAAAAACATCACAAACGAGAGGAGTTGCGGGTGGAATACATTTGGGAATTTTTAGTCAACGTGCATTGGGCTGCCGTGGGGCAGATCATCATGATTGACATCTTATTAGGTGGTGACAATGCCGTTGTTATCGCCATGGCCTGCCGCAACCTCCCGGCCAATTTACGCACCAAGGGGATCCTTTGGGGGACCGCTGGGGCGATCGGCCTTCGCGTGCTCTTGATCACGGTCGCCGTCTTGGTCTTGGATTTGCCCTTCTTGAAGTTTGTGGGTGGTTTGCTCTTGATCTGGATTGGCGCCAAGTTGCTCCTTCCTGAAGAAGATCACTCTGAAGTGGAAGCCAGTGCCCAGCTCTGGAATGCCGTGAAGACCATCATCATTGCTGACTTTGTGATGAGCTTGGATAACGTGATCGCCATTGCGGGTGCCGCTCAACAGGCCCCTGGCGAACATCAGATGATGTTGGTGATCTTCGGCCTCTTAGTGGCGGTTCCCTTTATCGTCTTTGGCTCCCAGATCATCTTGAAGTTTATTGAACGCTTCCCCGTCATCATCTACTTCGGCGCCGGGCTCTTGGGTTGGATTGCTGGCTCCATGATGGTCACGGACGCTTTCTTCCAGACGCGTTGGCCGGAATTGAGCTTCACGCTTCACTATCCTTTAAGCGCTGGCTGTGCAATCTTGGTAGTGGCTCTGGGTCACTTCTGGGGTAAGGCTTTAGAAAAGAAAGCCAAGCAAAACTAAAAATTAAGCCCAAATAAAAGGCTCGTTTCCATGAAGGGGAAGCGAGCCTTTTTGCTGGATGGTGTTGGGTGGCTTAGTGCTTGATCGAATCGATGAAGCCGCCCCCTAAACACACGTCCCCTTGATAGAGCACGGCGCTCTGCCCCGGGGTGGCAGCCCACTGGGGATCGTCAAAGCCTAAGGTGAACTTATTCTCTGCGCTATAAAGGAGCTTACAGGGACCGTCTGGCTGACGATAACGGGTCTTCACCGTGACCGTTTCGTCGATCGACGGGGCCGTGCCCGATACCCAGCTCGGTTCTACGGCATTTAATTCGTGCGAGAGCAACCACGGATGGTCGTGCCCCTGACAGATCCAAAGGGTATTGGTCTTGATGTCTTTGCGTGCCACAAACCACGGTTCCCCCGTGGAATCCTGTCGACCGCCTACACCAATGCCCTTGCGTTGCCCCAAGGTGTAGAAACTTAACCCCATGTGTTCACCCACGACCTTGCCGTCGGGCGTCTTCATGGGACCGGGGTGCGTCGGGAGGTAACGATTCAAGAATTCACGGAAAGGACGCTCACCAATGAAGCAGATCCCCGTGGAGTCTTTCTTCTTCGCGTTGGGTAACTGAAGCTGGTCGGCAATACGACGCACTTCGGTTTTCTCAAGTTCCCCCACCGGGAAGAGCACGTTTTCTAACTGCGCCTGCGTTAAGCGGTGCAAGAAGTAGCTCTGATCTTTCTTGGGATCGAGCCCGCGCAATAACTGCACACCGTGGTCGGTGTGACGCACGCGTGCGTAGTGACCCGTGGCGATGTAGTCCGCGCCCAAGGTCATGGCGTGGTCTAAGAACGCCTTGAATTTGATTTCCGCATTGCAAAGCACGTCCGGGTTCGGGGTGCGACCCGCGGAATATTCACGCAAGAAGTCGGCAAACACGCGCTCTTTATATTCTTTGGCGAAGTTGACGGCTTCCATGTCGATGCCGAGCACGTCGGCCACGCTCGAGGCGTCCAAGAAGTCCTGACGCGACGAACAATATTCGCTGTCATCGTCATCTTCCCAATTCTTCATGAAAAGACCAATGACGTTATAGCCCTGTTCCTTTAAGAGCCAGGCGCTCACCGAGGAATCGACCCCGCCGGAGAGCCCAATGACAACCGTTTTTTTACTCATAGCCCTGTGTGTCCTAAGGTGAGTCGGTCACGAGGACCGTTACCTCACCTATCTCCCTGATTTCAGAGAGTGAAAGTATCTGTATTAAGTCTGAAGGGATTAACTATACACAAGACGGCTTCGTCTCGGGCTAAAAACCCCTAGGGAAAGCGAGAGGCAAAGGGGATTCGGGGTGTCCCTTCGATACAATAGACCTTGCCCCTCTGGACTTTTGAGGGGAATCGATTGAGTTGGTGTGTGAAATAAGGAGATGAGAAAAATGTCAGCGCGCTTTAAACCCATTGACCCGACGCCGTTTTTTGAGCGTGTAGGGGTTGCCTTACCGTTAATGAATGCGCCTGACCCTTTCTATGGCACACCGGACGTAGCGGCCGCCGTTTCAAACCTCGGGGGGCTGGGCGTTCTGGTTGCTCGCGGGCTCACCCCGACGGAACTCGCTCAAGCGATTGACGACTTTAAGTCGCGCTCTGAGAAGCCCTTTGCGGTGGCGCTTGATATCCCGCGCGAGAGTTTTACGCTCGACGGGGACAACTTGGTGGCGGTGACGGAAGCGCTTGAGGATTTCGCTCGGGCTGCCGGCACCTCGATGGCGGCGATTCAAGCGGCCTTGCCCCCAGATACCCATCACTTTGATGCACTGTTTGACGTGGCGATCGAATCGGGCGCCGTGGCGCTCATTAGTCTTGCAGGGGGCTTTCGAGAACCGGAAGCTGATCGCTTAGAAGAAAAGGGCCTCTTAAACGTGGGGGTTGCTACGAGCCTCTTAGAAGGGAAAGTCCTTCGTGCGGCCGGGGTCGATGCCGTTATTGCACAAAGTGCGGACGCAGGCGGCGTGCGCCTCAATTTTGAAAGCCCCAATACCCTCATGCTGGGGACGATGAGTCTGACCGAATCCATTGCCCGTGCAACGGGGCTTCCTACCTACGCCTGGGGCGGGGTGGCGACGCCAGAGAGCGCCCAAGCCTTAACGCTTGTAGGCGCTGAAGGGGTGGTCTTGGAAGGCGTCCTGGTCACTCAAGAGAGCCCCTCACTGACGCCCAGCACCCGTGAGACGCTTGCGCTCACGAGCGAAAAGGCGCGCCTTTTTACCCGAGCTTGGTTCACATGTGTGGGGGCTTCCATGAAAACGGGGGTCCTGGACGTGCTCCCCTTAGATAGCCTGCCTGAGTGCGATACCGTATGGCAGTGGATGACTCGACTCACAAAAGTCGCGCACAAATCGGGCGTAACCGCTATGATTCACTTCCCGCTGGGTTCTGAAGGGTTCCCAGCTACGGGGAAAGCGTTGAGCGAGTGCATGAAAGCAATAGGGGAAAAACTATTGCGAAGCCCGTCAAATCGCTAATTTACGCACGATTTTCCGTTGTTGTTACATTTTGTTACGTTCAATCGGACTCGTGTGCACGATACGTCCAATGAGTCGGACACGTTTTTCGACTTTGTCAGGTAGTATTTTTCTTAGAAGCGTCGCGACGGGTTCATTCTCGCGCTGACGAACTCCATAAACGATCACGGAGGGTCCATGACCGAGTCCAGTATTGAAATTGGCGCGTTAAATCCCAAGGGGAAGTTAATTGCGCTTATCGTCGGCCCGATCTTGGCGCTGGTGACATTCTTTTTGCTCCCGACGCATTACACCAACGGGGCGGGCGATGTTGTCGCGTTTTCCTATGAAGGTCGCGCCTGTTTAAGTGTGACGGTGTGGATGGCGGTCTGGTGGTTTACCGAAGCCTTACCGATTGCTGCCACGGCCATGTTGCCGTTGGTGGTGTATCCGCTCTTACAAATCACAACGCCAGCTGATGCGATGAAGAACTATGCCTCGGGCACGATCTTCCTCTTCTTGGGTGGCTTCTTGTTGGCAGCGGCCGTGCACCGTTGGCATTTAGACCGTCGTATTGCCCTGCACATGATTGCGCTCTTTGGCACGAAGCCTAAGCAAATGATTCTTGGGTTGATGTTGGCCACCGCCTTTTTGTCCGCCTGGGTCTCGAATACCGCGACGGCGGCCATGATGGTGCCGATTGCCATTGCTGTGATGAGCGTGGTGCGCTCTGCTCAGGCCAGTCCCGTTATCAGTAAGGATGAGCACAACTTCACCGTGTCGCTCCTCTTGGCGATTGCCTACTCGGCCTCGATCGGTGGGATGGCCACCTTGATTGGGTCGCCTCCTAACGGGATCTTTGTGCGCTTTGTCTCGCAAACGTACCACCACCAGGTGAGCTTCGTGGAATGGATGAAGGTGGGCTTGCCCGTGACCTTGATCATGCTCCCGATGGCCTACTTCATGCTCACGCGCATCCTCTACCCCTGCAACCTTCCTGAAATGGAAGGCGGCCAGGCTTGGGTTCGCAACGAATTGAAGAAGTTAGGCAAGATGACCAACGGTGAAAAGGCCGTCTTGATTGTCTTTGCGATGGCTGCGGCCTTGTGGATCTTTGGTCCCTTGATTCGTGGTATCGAAATCGATGGCATGAAGCCCTTTGCCCGCTTGTCGGATACCGTTATTGCCATGACGGCAGGGATCATCCTCTTTATGATTCCGGTGGACTTAAAGCGTGGCATTCACGCCTTGGATTGGTCGGCCGCGAAAGAAGTGATTGCCTGGGACGTGCTCCTTTTATTCGGCGGTGGTTTAACCATGGCGGCTGCGTTGAAGAACACGGGGGCCGCTGACTTGATCGGTGCGCAGGCTGGTGTCTTGGCAGGTCTCGGCGAAACCGGGATGATGTTAGGGGTGGCAAGCCTCGTGACCTTCACGACGGAAGTGACCTCGAACACGGCCTTGGCGGCCACGATGATGCCGTTGATTGCAGCGGCCGCGAAGAGCTTGGCCATTGCCCCGCAGGGTCTCCTCTACGCAACCGCGATTGCTGCGTCGTGCGCCTTCATGATGCCGGTGGCAACGCCCCCGAACGCGATTGTCTTCGGTACGGGTCGCTTACACATCGCTGAGATGGTGAAGGCAGGCTTCTTCCTCAACGTGATTGGCGTCTTCGTCGTCGTGTTGGTGGTCAAGCTCATTGACCCGAGCCTCTAACGGTTCTTCTTAGAGGGGCGAGAAAGCCCCTCTAAAGCCCCTTGATGGGCCACGGATTCGAGTTCTCGTGGCGCTCAAGGGGCTTTTTTGTGCCCGCTTAAAACGTGCTTGACCGCCTCCAGGGGTTTTGCCCTGGGCTTTAAAGCAAAAGAGGGCGCCCACGTTGGGGCACCCTCTTTTGGGGCTTCCTTGGGGTCGTTTGCCCCCAAGGGAAGGCCGTATTCATTTATGGGATCGAACTTTAGCAACTCCGAATCTCAGCAACTCAGAATCTCAGAGTTTCAGAATTTCAGAATAGGGAAGCGCTCAAAGGTAGGGTAGAAACCCCCTTATGGAACGAAAACCCCATCGGGGCTTGTGCGCTTGTTTGGCGCCCGTTAGAGCCCCAGCCACGCCATCAGGGGCGGAGCCACCAAGGGGGCCACAAAGGCGGAGAGAATCCCCATTACGCCCATCGTAAGCCCTGCAAAGGAACCGGCTTCGTTACTGATCTGAAAGGCCATGCTGGTCCCCATCCCGTGCGCCGTGAGCCCTAAGGACACCCCACAGACGGGGTCGTCTTGGATCTTGCAAAGACGGAAAAGGGGACGCCCTAACGCGGAGCCAATCACCCCCGTGATCACCACGATAGCGGCGGTTAAGTCAGGAATCCCGCCTAAGGACTCAGAAATCCCCATGGCAATCGGGGTGGTGACGCTCTTAGGAACCATACTCACGATCGTGGCACTACTTAACCCAAAGGCCCAGCCCAGAACAATGACGGCCACGATGGAAACCAAGCACCCGACAAGCAAGCCTACGGTTAAGGGCAACCACATCTGTACCAGCTTGGCACGCTGCTCAAAGACGGGGATCGCCAACACCACAGTGGCTGGCCCCAAGAGGAAGTGGATAAAGCTCGCCCCTTCAAAGTACGTCGTGTACGGTACGTTTAAGACCAACAAAATCGCAATGATGAGAATCACCGCCACATTGGTGGGGGTCGCCAACGGGTTGTAACGCGTCCATCGATAGACGTGCTGCCCAAAGATAAAGGCTGTGAGCGTGAGTCCAAGCCACGTGGCGGGGTTGGTGCTCAATTCCTGAAAGAGACGTACGAGCGTGTCCATCACTTCGTCTCCTTATTGCGTCGAGCCAAGAGCTTTTGCGTGCCCAGGATGGCGTAGGCGGTGGCGAGCATCGCCAAAACGGAAGAAATCACCACAATCAAAACAATCTGCATGCCTTCCGTTAAAAAGCGTTCCCCGTGGCGCATAAGACCCACCCCAGCTGGCACAAAGAGTAACGACAAGTTGGAAAGCAAAACGCCCCCCGTGGGGCGCACTACGTCAATAAAGCTCGGTCGGACAATGAAGGTAAAGAGCATCAGAACCATGCCCATGACGGGGCCTGGAACAGGGATCCCGGCCGCGCGGGTAAGGACTTCGCCCAGCACCTGAAAGAGCAAAATAAACGTAATGGCGTTAAGCATAGTAGCGAGAAAGGTCTAAAATTCGAACGGTATCGACCGTGAAACGGTCCACTCCGACAAAGCGGTGATTCCGCTTTAGTGTATACCCTCGACAAAGCAGAAGGCTTGAGAAATGACGAACCCTGAAAATTTTGTGATCCGTGGCGAATTAATTACGCTCGACGCGCTCTTAAAAGCCTTAGGCTGGGCTGATTCGGGCGCCTTAGCCAAACAGTTCATCGCGGATGGCTTAGTCATCGTAGACGGGGAGGTTGAAACCCGTAAGACGCGTAAGCTCCGAGGTGGAGAAGTCGTCAGTTTCGAAGGGCAGACCGTGTACGTGCACGGTGAAAAGTAATCCGCCCTTTTCCTAGAAGGAAAACGCCCCGAAGGGCGTTTTCTTTTTTTGGTGGCGTTAGTCCACGTTTCGAAGTTCATGGCGCAGGATCTTGCCCACGGCCGTCTTCGGTAATTCGTCCACAAAGACGATCTTGCGCGGCAACTTATAGTTGGTGAGCATGGTCTTGCAATAAGCCTTCACCTGCTCGGCCGTTAAGGTCGGGTCCTTGCGGACAATCACGGCCTTCACGGTTTCACCCGTCTTGTCGTTGGGAACCCCCACGACACCGACTTCCAACACCTGCGGCATTCCGGCAATCACGTTTTCCACTTCATTGGGGTAGACGTTAAAGCCCGAGACCAAAATCATGTCTTTCTTGCGGTCCGTGATGGTCACCGACCCCATGTCGTTCATGTAACCGACGTCCCCGGTGCGTAACCACCCGTCACGAAGGGCTTCCGCGGTTTCGTCCGGACGGTTCCAGTAGCCCAACATCACCTGCGGACCACGCACGCAAATTTCGCCCGTGAATTCAGGGATGCGATCGGGGCTCGGGCACACGCCCAAGTCCTGGAACCCTTCCCCACGGATGGAGACTTCTGTGCTCGGAATCGGCACCCCAACGGAGCCGTCCCAGTTCGCTTCCGGGATGTTCCCGCAAACGCCAGGCGAGCATTCCGTCAAACCATAGGCTTCCAAAATGGGGCAACCCGTCTGTTCCTTCCAGCGAAGGGCGACGTGGCTCTGAACCTGCGTGCCGCCACCCACCGTCATACGAAGGCGCGTGAACTTGTGGCTCAAGAATTCCTTGTTCCCCAACATGGCGGCAAAGAGGGTATTGACACCAATGATGACCGAGTAGTCATACTTCTGGCAGGTCTTCCCTAAGGCATCTTGGTCACGAGGATTCGTGATCAATACCATGGTGGAGGCCAACTGCGTGTAGACCATGGTCGAGGTGAGCGAGAAGATATGGTAGAGAGGCAAGGCCGTCATCACCACTTCTTCGCCTTCCTTCATGGCGCGCGAAATCCAAGCGGAGACCTGTGCCATGTTGGCCAGGATATTGCGATGCGTTAACACCGCCCCCTTGCTCACGCCCGTGGTGCCACCGGTGTACTGCAAGAATGCCGTTTCACGGTTGTTGGCCGGATGCGGGGTATAGCCCTTTTCGCGCCCAATCTGAAGGGCATCATTAAAGCGAACGGCGCCCGGCAAATTAAAGGCCGGAACCATTTTCTTGACCTTGCGAACCATGAAGTTCACAAAGGTACGCTTCAAGCACGGATACAAGTCCCCCACCGCGGTGAGGATCACATGTTCGCAATTCGTATCGCCAATGGCCTTTTCTAAGGTCTTGGCGAAGTTTTCAATGATCACAATGGCTTTCGCGCCCGAGTCCACGAGCGAGCCGTGAACTTCACGTGCCGTGTACAAGGGGTTGATGTTGACCACGACCAACCCTGCACGTAAGCAAGCGAATAACGCCACCACGTACTGCAACAGGTTCGGCATCATGATGGCCACGCGGTCACCCGGCTTCAGCCCTAAGCTCTGAAGGTAAGCGCCGAAATCTTTGGAGAGTTCGACGGTACGGGCATAGGTAAGCCCCGTCCCCATGTTTTCGTAGCCCACGTGATTGGGGTGCTTTTGCGCCACTTCATCGAGCACGTCCGCGATGTTTTGATAACGATCGGGATTGATTTCATGAGGCACCCCTTCGGGGTAAGAACGGTACCAGGGAAAGTCTTGAGTCATAAAAATCTGAAGGACGAGCTGACAAGGTTTAGTCGTCAATTCGTCCTACTGGAGTTAACACATCTCTCTATTGTAGGCAAATCCCCCTTCGCTAACAAGAAAAGGACGGACTAACAAAAAAAGACGACCCCAAAATCAGATTGGAAATCGTCTTTTCTTTCAGCGTTTTAACGCGCGCTTAGGCTTCGAGCGTTAAGACGTGGCGGGCATATTCCGTGACATCGTCCCAGTTCGTGTAATCGATCACAGCCGTGGGTTCCGTCGGGCCCTTGGTCATCTTCATGATCATCTGGATGAGCTTGGCATCGATCCACGACCAGTTCGGATAGTCCACCTTACCGGCGAAGCACTTCACGTCCTTGGGCTGCCAGGGGTTCGTGGTGATGAACTTACGGCAGTAGGCGTTACCTTCCGGAGTAGCCTTGGCCGGGGTGCGAGCCACAACCGAGACGCAGAAGAAGCTGTTGGCCTTTTCGTCCAACACGGCCTTCCACTTATTTACGAAGCCCACGAACTCACGGCGGAACTTGCCGTAGAGCACCGGAGCGCCACACACCACGGTGTCGTACTTGTTCCAGTCCACGCCTTCGCGGTCGGCTTCCATCACGTCCATGAGGTCAGCGCGATGCCCTTCAGCGATGATCGTTTCCCAAATACGGCGAGCAATACGGGCCGTATGGCCGGAGCGGCTGTTATAAACCACCAGTACCGTCTTCATAATGTCTCTCTCCTTGAATGTCATCGATTTCAGACAGCACGATGACTGCAGGGGTTTTAAGGTCTTGGCTTCCCAAAAGGAGGCCAGCGGTTTTTTCGTGACACGTTTTACCGTTCCAGTAAAGGGAAGGGTAAGGCGTGTCCTGACACCTCTATTGTAACGTATGGAGTCTTTCGCCTGTCTTAAAGAGTTAAGCTCAAGGGGGTAGATTTTCTTGGAAAAACCCCAACGCACTTAAAATTCGGTGATACAATCGAGCCATTAATTTTTAATGGCTTTTCGCACCACTGCGATAAAGCCTTTTTTGTGAACTGCTGTGTTGTGTGCCGTTTCGTTGATTAACGTTGAAACGATGTGCAGCACAAAAAAATTGGAAAATTATGGCCAAGGAAGATCTGATTGAGATGTCTGGGCAAGTGCTCGAAGTGCTGCCGGATGCCCGTTACCGCGTGAAGCTTGACAATGGGCATGAGCTCATTGCCTACACCAACGGTAAGATGCGTAAGCATCACATCCGTATTCTCGCCGGTGACAAGGTCTCGCTTGAGCTTTCGCCGTACGATTTGACGAAGGGTCGCATTACCTTCCGTCACATTGAAGGTCGCCCGCAGGGTGGCGGTCCCCGTCGTCGCTAAGCCGAGACGGAGCCCCTTCAGCTTCAAGAAGCACTCACCTCCTAATGGGACGTGGGTGTTTTTTTGCGCCCAGCAAAATGGCCACTCGATTGAGTGGCCATTTCTTTAGAGAGCGCTAGCTGCCATTTAGAAGGGGTTTTCAACAACCGTTTCCTTTGCAGGGCTTTGGGGAGCTGGTTTCTCCTCGGGGTTGCTAATGGCGGTTTTTTTGACTTCCGGAGTCGCTTCCTTTGAGTCGGTTGCGTAAGCCGATAAGTCGATAGGATCAGGTATCGCTCGTAGCGCTACACGCCCCTGGAGGGCGACTTGGCTTTCCGCATAAGGATTCTGCTGGGCAAGGTTAACCGTGACATTTACGGGCTCAGGTTTATGCTTGAAGAAGCGACTGAACAAGTAAAGGAGCAACGCCAATAAGAGCGTAATCCCCAAGAAAAATAACAGCCACTTCAACCAGTCAAAAGACCAATCCGTCGAGTTTTCCGTTAGATCACGATTGCCGTCATGAGGTCGTGCCGAAGGACGTTCTTTGTCGTATTGAGAGCGAGCTTCGGGACGAGGTTCTTCATCAAAGCGCTGGGGGCGAGCGTCTGGACGTCTTTCCTCATCAAAGCGTTGAGGACGGGCGTTGGGACGCTTCTCTTCATCAAAACGCTGAGGACGGGCTTCTGGACGCGTTTCTTCATCAAAACGTTGAGCACGAGCGTTTTGACGAGGTTGAACCTCAGCCATGGCTTCGTCTTCGTTAGGCTGCGGGGAAACTTGTTCAGAATGGGGCGCATTCGAACGCGAAGGAGCGTTTCCAGCGGCTCTCGAAGGTGCCGCATTGAGCGCTTTCTGACCAGCTACGTTCTTGACGGGCAACGGAGGTGGCGTCCCATCCTCTGAGAAGGGATTGTCGTCTTCAGCCTCGGCGGAAGGGGTTGACGCTTTCTTTGGGCGAACCGCAACGTTGTTTGGTTGATCGGCATCAATCGGTGCCAACTCTAAATGGTTGGGTAAGGCCTCCGCCAAACCCACGGGAAGCTCGTTAGAGCGTGCCTTTTGGAGCGGAACTAGGGATTGTGACGCGGGTACGACTGCGTCGCCTTTGTCGTCATCCTGAATCCAGTAGCTCGTGTTGGACTCTGCAAAAAACGGTGCTTCCTTTTTAAAGGTCGCTGTCGGATCAGCAAAATTGGCTTGCTGACTTAAGCGAGTGGCTTCTCGTGATTGACGAGGAAGAGCGCCCATCTCTGTAGGCGTTCCATCGAGTGCACGAAGGTAATTGTTCGCCAGTTTTGGATACTGTTTCTTGAAGGCAGGGTGGGTAACTACATGGCGCAAATACTGGTCTGCTTGAGGATGGCCGCGCGTTTTAGCCTGCTGTAACCAAAGAAGCCCAGACTCGACGTCGCCTTGAGATAAAAGTACAGTCCCAATTTCGTAAGCTTGCTCAGCCGTAGCATTTTCATAGGCAACGGGCTCCTGAGTCGGCGCATTGGCTTGAAGTGAGCCAACGCCCGTCATGAGCGTAAGACCTAAAAGCGAAGCCAGAAGTGTGGGGCGAACTTTAGAAAACATATATGAATTCATAAGAGTCTCAGAGGAGGGGCTCATTAAGAGCCCCTCCTTTTCTGAACTAGTTAGTTATGAACTTCGTACTTGTAGAAGAAGTTTTCGATCTTAAGACGAGCACGGTCAGCGCCACGACGGTCCGGGACTTCATTCTGAAGTCGGACGTAATGACGGCAGGCCTCGGGCTTACGTGCATTGGCGTGCTTGAGAATCGGCGAAGCAAGGCGGGCGAACTCATTGAGATTCATCGTCTTCTTGGCTAAGATTTCAGCAACACCTGGGATGGTAGCCGCATCATTGTCACGTTCAGCAGGCCAAGCCGGCGTCACGTGAACCTGAGACTGCGCATCAATTTGCACGGTAAAGAGGTACTGCGGCGAGCGACCAGCGTCGTCCATCCAGCAAGGCGGTAAGTCAATCCCAGAGCGACGACGGAAGTATTCAGCCTTGGCTTGAGCTTCCTTCAAGTCGCGTTCTTGAGCAGACTTAGCCGCTTCCAACGCCTTGAAGTCTTCACGCGATACAACGCGCTTGCCTTCGGCCATCAACTTGCGAGCTTCAGCCATCGACTTCTTCAACGCCTGTAAGGTCGGGCGATTCTTGAGCTTGCGCCATTCCTCGATTAACGCAATCGACATGTCAGTTGCAGCCTGTGCTTCTTCCTGCGTGAGATTGCCACGTCGAGCAATACACTTGACGCAAGGCATCATTGTCGTCACAGGATCGTCCTTATCCAAACCGCACGGGTTGGCATTGGTGATCTCTTGAAGGGCGGCAACACGAGTTCTTAATTCGTTCAACTGCTTGTTGAGCTGTTCGATTTCCGCACGCTTTTCGCGAATCAAGTTTTCTTGCTTCGCAATCACCACCTCATGCTGCTCTTGTTGTTGGGCGTACTCGTAGATACGTGCCCCCAAGAGCAACACCAAAATCATGATGATGGTGTACGCAATCTCTGTGAGCGAAATGTGGAAGATGTCGTTATTACGATCAGACATGGATTAACGTCCCGTTAAACGACCGAAGAAGGAACGCTTTTCTTCCGTGTGCGTCAAAAGGTCAAAGCCTTCTTTTTCAACCTTGTCCGCTAACTTCTTGAGGTTGGTATTCAAGAGCTGAGTAGCGCTTTCAAGTTCGGCGATCTGATTGCGAACGTTCTTAAGGTCCACGTTGTTGTCGATCTTCGTCGCAAGGGTCTTAATCTCTTCCGAGACCGTTTCCATGTTGGTGCGAACCTTGTTGACGGAATCCGAGAGTGCCGTTTCAGACCCCTTCAGGCTTTCGCCCAAGGTCTTATGTTGCGTCAGGATGGCATCCGACTTCGCCTTGAAGTCGTCATTTAAATCCGTTAAGCCCTTCGTCAAACTTTGCGTCATCGTCTGCAAAGACGCGTGCAAGGCTTCAGCGTCACGTTTAAACGTAGCGCTGGCTTCTGCGTTCACTTCAGCTAAGACTTGCGTAGCGTTCTTGTTGGCGGAAACTAAGGCTTCGCTGGCTTCTTGATTTGCCGAGATTAAGGCCTTGCCTGTTTCTTCACTCGTGGCGATCAAAGCCTTACCGGCTTCTTCGCTAGCCGCAACGAGTGCTTGGCTAGCAAGCTTGCTGGCATCAGCCATGCGCTCAAAGGACGATTCGTTGGCGTTCAAGAGCGTCTGGAAGTTTGCTTCAGCCTTTTCTTCGATCGTTTGGGCAGCCTTTTGAGCCTGAGCTTCTAAGTTCTGAGCATGGGCTTCGGTAATCGCCATGCTCGCCTTAGAGGCATCTTCGAGCTGCTTTGACATTCCTTCGCGGTAGGCATCCATGAGCTCATCCATTTGGCGCTTGCTGTCATCGAGCCACTCTTTCGATTCCTTGGTGAGGCTTTCGCGAGTGTACTCAGCGTCCGCAAGAATACGAGCGTTAAGCGTCTTCAAGCGTTCATTCAGGTCTTCATACTCACGCAACGAGTTGCCGATGAGCTCATTGAAGAGCGAAATGTTTTTGCAGGAAGAACGAATCAAGGTTTCGAAGGGATCTTGTTCCGACGTCTTGGTGAGCTGGTCTGCATAGCTAATGTTGACTTCGAGTTGGTCGGACTGCTTCGGGAAGAGGCGGTCTAACAGGCTTAACTGATGTTGCTGTTCAGGGTTAAGTGCCTGCTTAGCGGCTTTCTTGCGCTCAAAGAGCACGTAGACCAAACGCACGATCATCCCGATCACGGTACTAGCCATGGCGCCAGCGAATCGGATGGAGATATCCGTTACGTGGAGTTTGCCTGCTTGAGAGGCGTCCGCCAAGGCCAACACAATGGTCGTGATCGTAAAGAGGAAGCCCAGGTAGTAGCAGCCGTCTGCAAAATTCAAACGTGTGCGTTCTGAGGCATTCCAAACTAACGTCACGCCATAGGCGATGTAAAGCAAGAAGACCCCTAAGGGGATGTAAATCCCCCAGAGCATGGGTTCTCGGGCTACAAAAGCTACGATGGCCGCAAGAATCTTTAACGAGAGGACGATAAAGAAGGCCCAGCGTAAGTTGAAGTTTACGCGCTGTTCAAATGTTCTCATTACTGCCCCAGGTTAAAAGTCTTCGTGACGGTGGCACCTGCGTCGTGGAATAAGTATTGCCAAAACTGGACGTTACGACCTTTTTGGAACTTCGGACGGTTGTAGAAGTAGTTCAATTCCACCTCTACGCCAGGTAGATCAGCCATGTGTTGTTGGGCGTAATCTAATTTTTTGTAGCCATCGTAATTGAGACGCGTCGTGAACATAGAAAACGCCGGCATGTGTTGAATCATGTCGGAGTAGATGACTAAGGTCTTCGTCCCTGCTACAGGGTGCTTGCCAAAGCCGGTGTAGCCAATGCTTTGGATAGCTTCAATGATGGGGGAGTAGTTGCTTTCGTCTTTGTTGCCAATCGCTTGTTCGATTTGAGTAACCAAGGGGTTAAAGAATTTTTGTTCGAATTGTCGTTTGAGTTTTCTAGCGTTTTCACTCAATGCGTTGGCGTCGCTACCATCGCGACGTTTGCATTGGAGGATTAACGGCTCAGCAAAGCTTGATTTATCAGCTTTCAGCGCATAGAGCTCAATCAAAGTGTTTGTCGGCGCTTCGTTGATGTAGTTCTCTAAGCTCACACGAGCGGCGTTGGCTTGCTGTTGCGTAAGGGGGTCCGTTAAGTCCAAAAGGAAGACCAAATGATGATCGGGAGTGGGCTTGCCCTTAACTAATAAGCACCCCGTTTCTTTGTCGTATTGGGGAAGTTGCTGTGTATAAACAAAATAAGTGGCGATCGAACCCACGAGAGCGACGACCACACCAATTAAGGCAATGAGGGTGCCTTTCCCACTATTGTTCTCGGTCATTGGATATTAAGCTTGGTTTTCAAAGGTAAGGAGAGCATTTTTTTCGTCATTGAAACGACGAATGATGATGGCTTTGTGATCGAGCGCTTCTTTGCGTTGCATCTCAAAATCGTCGATCAATTGCTTCAGTTCAGCTCGTTGTTCGTCTAGATCAGTGCAGGAAATGGGGTCCAGTTTGGGATAGTCCAAGTCCTCGTAATGACCGAAGTAGGCCGGCGGGTTCGTCGTACGTGCTAAGCGATTGGCTTCACGGTACTTGCCCACAAGCGATCGCAATGCCGTCTCGGCATTGTTCTGGGCGCGTTGGTATTTGGTAAGTTCGGCCTGTTTGTCATTGAGACGTCGCTCTAAGTGCACGATATCTAATCCCAATTTTTGGATGTTGTCATCAAAGGTTTTGAGATATTTGTCTTTCTTCTCATCGAGGCGCGTGCGATACGTGTCGCAAACCTTAGTCCAGACTTTGAGAGCGGCTTGATACTTGAGAGTTTTCTCATGGTAACCAGGGAAGCTATCTTTGTATGTCCAAACATCGACAATGGCGAAAATGCCGAAGAAGATGGTAGCGACAAAGAGGACGATTGACCATGTATCCAATGGTGGATACGGAGCATTTGCGAGGCTCTCAATAGCTAGTTTGGGTGCATTTTCGTCGTCGATGGCTAATGCTTCACGGAAGTGAGCAATTAGTAGAGCGTCAGCATAAACAACAACGATAGCCAATAGGCCAGACAATCGCCCAAGCCAGCGTACTTTTCCTGGGCAAAGGGAGTAACGAGCACCGTAGCCAAAGGAACTTGCGAGAATAATATTCACTGCACTAAGGATAGCGGCGTACATAAAGCCAGCAAAGAGGCCACCATCTAGATTCGAGCTAAAAATGGAGGCGTTGATTACCCCTTCTACGACTACAAAGATCACTCCCAAAAGCAGGGCGATCCATCCTGCGTATTCAGGCACCTTATCAGCAGAGCGGACAAGGTGGTTATCGAGTTTAAATTTTTCGAATTCATTGTGAGCCTTGGTAAACACCTTTCGAGCATGCCCAATTCGAGTCTGGTCAGATTCGTCAAGGAGCGAGTTTGTATCAGTTACTACAGCGGCGAGTTTTACCTTATGCAGAGCCTCTTTCGCCTCAAGCATGGTCTGACCAAAGGCCGTATCAATGTTGTTGACGGTAGTAACGCACTTGTCGCGGAAGCGGTTGACATAGCGGTGCATCAAGTCGTCGAGACCACGTTCAGAGGCGGTACGTTCCGTGAGATCCGAGGTCGGGATTTCGTTTTCGCCGTCCTTTTCAGCCATTTCAACGACGTTATGGCGACGAACAATTTCTTCGACGTCGACGTGACCAGAGGGGGTTAACGGAATGTCTTTTTCCGTTTCCGTATCGTTGGTGACTTCAACTTTGTCACCGTTCTTCTTGATAGATAAGAAACTCATGGTAGTAAAGATGTAAAAGAGAGAGACTGAGGTTTAAAGGGCTTATGGAATTCCAAATTCCTCAGCCACGGTCTTTCGACGACTTGCTGTCTTTTGAGAGAGCTTGGAAGAGGTCGGCGTCTTTGTTCCGTCGTCTTCTTTTCTTTCAATAGGACGAGATAAAAGGGCTTTCAAAAATTCTGGATTCGGGCGCAACGAGTACGGCAAGGTATCCACAGGCGGTAAAAACTCGGGACGCTTGGCAGGAATGTTGTCAGGTGTCACCGGGAAACCTTCTACCTCGCCGTTTTTGTCGATGTAGCGAACATGTTCAAACGTTTGCTGGAAGTCTTCAGGCGACAGTGGATCGGCGCTCTGGTCATCCGAAACGTCTTCGGGCGAAAAGTCGCGCCCCATGTTGGAGTATCGACTGTAGGTGGAGTCATATTCCGACTCCGATTCAGAGTCAGATTCGTTGGGGTCGGTGACGCCGTCGTTGTTGTCCGTAACGCGAGAGCCAACACCGTTGGCTTCATACTCACCTTGGCCTTCGCCTTCGCCTTCGCCTTCGCTGTAGCCTTCACCTTCACCTTCACCGTGGCCTTCACCTTCACCTTCGCCAGGTGTTTCCTCTTCTTCAGGAGATTCCCAGATAGGAAGCGTCGACGCGGTTTCAAGACCGTCAGGGATGTAAAGCTGATCGTCAAAGAGTTCGGGGCGATAGACGAGACGGAGGCGTTCCAGGGCTTCACGGAGTCCCAGTGCAGCCGCTCGACGGTAAAGGCTCATGGCCTCATTTTCGAGTTTACGAACGCCGTCGCCCTTCTCATACATCTGCCCCAACACGAACATGGCTTGCGGCAATTCCATTTCGGTTGCCGTACGTAAGCTCTTGGCCCCTTTACGCTTGTCCGAGTCAGGGATGGTGCCGTCGATACACAGCAAACCGCGCTCGTAGTGAGCTGGCGCGTAACGTGTCTTGGGATTGGAAGTGGCTAACTTCAAGTAGTGAAGCCCTTTTTCCAAGTCTCGCGGCGTACCGCGCCCTTTGATGTAGCACTGCGCTAAGGTCAGCTGTGCTGGGGCGTATTGTTCATGCGCAGAGAGTAATAACTCCTGTACGGCCTCTTCAGGATCAAGGCGGCAGTGGTGTCCTTCCAAGCGATGTCGTGCCACTTGATAAAAGAGCTCAGGGCTACCCTTGGTTTTTTCCTGGGCTAATTGCTCGAATTCTTCGTGCGAATTCACCCGTTTGTAAGGGTCTCCGACAAGTAATTTTGGAGGGTTAAAGTCTGCCATTTTGATGTTGCAAAAAGCGCTTCCTTTTACCATATGGACGCGCAAACAGAAGAGAGAAGGGTAGGGTATTTTATCAGGCTTAAAGCTTGCAAACTGATATCATGAACAATCTAAATGTAGAATATCTCCCTACTCTCAAGGATAGTTAGGGGTTACCCTAGTTTTTCTTTATTGGGCCTCTTTTTAACTCATTAGTTACCGATCAGAAGCTATGACGTTGGACTTTTCTAAGCTTAAGGCGGCTGCCGAAGCGGGCGATGCACAAGCTCAATATGGCTTGGGTTTTCAGTACTATGCCGATCCTGCTCTGGCAGACTATGGGATTTGCCGTGCTTGGATGGAAAAGGCGGCCCTTCAAGACTTTGCCCCTGCGATTTTCATGCTGGGTTTTATGTATGAACATGCGCTGGGTGTGAAGTCGGATGTGGGCGTTGCTTTTAAGCTCTATGAACGTGCCGCCCACCTGGGGAATCATCAGGCGCAATGTAACCTTGCTGCACTCTATGAAGAGGGCTTAGGGTGTCATAAAGACATGGGTAAGGCGCGTGAGTGGTACCAGAAGGCCGAGCGCTCGGGTTCTCAAACCGCTAAGGCAAACTTATCTCGCCTTACGCAAATGTACGGTCGTTAAGCCGTCAATCTGACATCAACAAAAAACGCCACGATGAGAAACGACTCAATCGTGGCGTTGTTGTATTCGGGGGAAGGTCCCTCTTAGAGCCAACCGCGATACAAAATAAAGATGCTGGTTGTCAGGTGATAAAACACCGGCGCCGAGAACATCAAGGGGGCGAGTTTGGCTAAAGTGCCGCGGGTCATGTAGATTTCCCCTTCGCCCGCTAAGCGGTCACCGCCCATGG
>JAHHRF010000028.1 GCA_020025955.1 Sutterella sp. | reverse complement strand
TAAATGTGGGGCGCGCTATTCTCTACCCCGACGGCGAAACGCAAAAAGAGGCCGCGCAACGCTATGCGGCGGCCTCCTATGTAGAGTCCTTACTCTAAGGGGAGCCCATTTAAGGTGAGCCCTGCGTCGGTGGCTTCTAAAACAGCACGGTAGACGTGGGGCGCTTCCTCCTGCACTAAGCCCGTACGACTAAAGTCTTCCAGGGCGGCATTGAGTTTGGGTAACCCCGTCCAGCTCTCGGTATTAAATTGGGCGTTAAGTTGCCCCCAAGAGGGTGCACCACCGTCCACAGGGCGGTAGCGTAAGCTCCCTTCAAATAAGGACGAGTCTGACCCACGCGTGAGACGCGCTTGCGAAAGGGTCACCCCCGCGCCCCCTACCTTAAAGGCGGGCTTTAAGAGCGCTAACAAGTGCGAGCGATCCAAGGGCGTTTTAAAGAGCGTCCAGGGGAGGCTATCCGCGCTCGCTGTCATCTTGAAGTCGTCACTCACCACGTCACCATCGACGCTAGGACGACGTCCTTCCAGGGTCCAGGCCACATCAAAGCGTTGGGGGTCGCGCTGACGGGTTAGGTTGAGCCCTAAGCGGGGGGATGAGAGCGACGCCGAAAGGAGCCCCGAGGGCTGCTCCACATCCAGCGTCTTAAAGAGCACATCCACCGTCACTTTCTTGACGTGGCGACGCGCCCCCACCATGACGTTGAGGTCCCCTTTTAGGTCGGAGAACGCCGTTTGCGTGAGCCCCACGCGGCAGGTCACCTTGGGGGTTTCGAAGCGCCCAGGGAGGTCCGTTAACGCTAACGAGGGGCTTGTGAGCACCAGCGTTAAGGGCGCCACCTCACACGTCACGGCGCCATTTTCATAGCTAAAGGCGGGGGTTGAAACCGTAGCGGACAGGGCCTTGGTGGGATCCACCTTGAGGGTGAGGTCAGTTTTAAAGTCTTTGAGCCCTAAGCGCGTCCACAAGGGGGCGTTTTCAATCGACTCGTCCCCTTTTAAGGTCACGCCCCAGCCAAAGCGGGCTTTCCCGGTCCAGGCGACCAAGGGTTCGCCCTGTTCTTTGAGGCTAATGGCGACACGTCGCTCAAAGAGCCCCGTTCCATCCGTATGCGTGTGAAGGGTAACGCCCGGGGCCAGCGCTCGGCCATTGAGCCCAGCAAAACGCTCATCGAAGGTTTTCCCTTCTAAATACAGCGCGCCCAGTCCCGCGACAATCACGACACCGAGCCCCAAACTCACGACGCTTACGGTTTTCATGGCTTCCCTTAATCCTCTTTGATGACGTCAGGTTGAGTGGCGCTCACCGGTTGTGGGGTCACGAGCACCTTGTCGATGCGTCGGACATCCATGTCCACAATCTCAAAGCGCCAGTTGTCCCAAATCACGACGTCGGTCACACGTGGCATACGCCCGAGCATGAACATGATCATGCCCGCGAGCGTGTTATAACGCCCCGGTTCATCTTCCGCAGGAACGTGCTTTAAGCCTAAAACGTCCTTCATTTCGGGGATGGCGATCATCCCATCCAACAAGAACGTGCCGTCTTCACGACGGTAGACAAACTGGTCATCGGGTTCTTCCGTGGCGAATTCCCCCGCAATGGCTTCTAGGAGGTCACGCGGCGTCACCACCCCTTGCACTTCCCCGTATTCATCCACAACGAGCGCTAAATTCGCGTCCGTTTTGCGGAAATTCTCTAAGAGCTCCATCCCGGTTAAGGTCTCGGGCACATAGAGGGGCGTTAATAACTTATCCGTGAGCTTACTTTCGCCCTTTTTCATCATCTGTTGCAAGAGTGAAAACGTGGAGGCAATGCCCTTGACATCGTCTAAACCCCCTAAACAGACGGGAAGGCGCGAGTGTTTGGCGTTACGAAGCTTGGCTAAATTCACGTCCTTGTCGTCATTGAGGTCTAACCATTCAATGACGCTTCTAGGCGTCATCAAGGACCCCACCTGGCGGTCGTCGAGTCGGAACACGTTACGCACCATTTCGCGCTCAGCGCGCTCAATCACGCCACTTTGTTCCCCTTCGGCGATCATGGCGTGAATTTCTTCTTCCGTCACGCTCGAGGCTTCATCCTGATCCAAGCGAGCAAGCTTTAAAATGCCCGTCGTCGACAAGGTTAATAACGACACAAAGGGGCGGGCAATGACGCTTAACCAATGGAGCGGCGGGGCAATACGGCAAGCCACATTTTCTGGCGCCATCTGACCAAAGCGCTTCGGGACCAATTCGCCCAGCACGATGGAAAAGTACGTCACCAAGACCACCACGAGTGCAATCCCAATGCTCTCCGCGGTGGCGTAACTCAAGGAACTAACGCTCACTAACCAGTTGGCCACGGGCTTCGCTAACGCTGCTTGCCCCACAATCCCGGAGAGGACCCCGATACTGGTGATCCCCACCTGAATGGTGGATAACGCACGCGTGGGCTCTTCGCTTAATTCAATGGCGCGTTTCGCCCCGGGGCGCCCTTCTTCAACCAAGGTTTGTAAGCGCGCTCGTCGGCTTGCCACTAAGGCAATTTCACTCATCGCGAGGGAACCGTTAATGGCAATTAAGACCAACAAAAGCAATATTTCTGTCATGAATAAAAGGTGTGGTAATTAAGAGTGAGCGCTTGGCGCATCCACCGCGGCACGCGCGGGCATATCAATGGGATTCTGGTGCCCCATCAGGGCGATGACGCCTTCGAGCGCCGTTAAGGTCGCAGCGCGTCGGACGTTTTCACGATCCCCCGAGAAGTAAAGCGTACGGGCATAAGTGACAATCACGTCGTTGAAGCGCTCCGCCCACCCCAGGCACACGGTGCCCACGGGGGTTTCAGGGGTCCCGCCTCCTGGGCCCGCTATGCCTGTCACTGACATCGCGAGCGTAGCGCTCACGGAGCGCGCCAAGGCGCCACGCGCCATGGCGGCTGCCACCGGTTCACTCACCACCCCGTACTGGGCAATAAGATCGGGCGCCACATCGAGGTAGGCGGTTTTCGCGTGTTCGGTATAGGTTACAAAGCCCCCTTCTACCCAGGCAGAACTCCCTGGCAAACGCGTCATGGCTTCGGCAATCATGCCCCCGGTGCAGCTCTCAGCCGTCACCAACACGTGGTGCTGATCCAAGGCGAGCGCACTCACTTGTTCGAGCACGGCTTCAATCGTTGTCATCATTTTTCCCATTTGCGGGGTATTCTATTCGGGTTTTCCTACCAGGGCTACCCAAAACCCTAAGCGGAAAAAAGGAGCGTGACGAGCGCTCCTTTTTAGGGCGGCCAAGGCCGCCTCCGTTTTTCTCGTTAGCTAAAGAGCCACAGTAAGAGTTGGACCACCACGATCGCGTAGAGCGCCGCCAGGATGTCATCCAACATAATGCCCCAGCCGTTTTTGAGCTTCTCGTCGAGACTGCTCACGGGGGGTAACTTCACGATATCAAAAATTCGAAACGCGATAAAGCCAAGGAGCCAACTGCCAATCCCGGCCGGGATTAACGCGTAGACCAACCAAATCGCAACGACCTCGTCGATGATGATCCCACCATGGTCGTCCACCCCTAAGGCGTCCGAGAGTTTTTGCGAGGCGATGGCGCCCAGCACGAAGAAAAGGGCCACGAGCCCGAGCCAGACGCCTTGGCTCACCGAGGGGCTGAGCACAATAAAGAGAAGCGCCCCAATCACGGTCCCGAGGGTCCCAGCGCCCTTGCCGACGCTCCCCGCCCCCGCACAGGTGGCTAAGGCGTGCCAGAGGTTTTGAGTGGCTTTGGCGTACGTCAAGGGGACTTGATTGACAGGGTTCGAGTCGGAATATTTTTCAAACATAGCTTGGTTTCCCACGCAAAGAGAGGTGAGTAAAGAGCGCACCAAGAGCAAAGGGGTCGTCTCTCGGGCGTTAGTCGGTAAAGGGGTCAGTCGCCAAAATGGTCAAAGCCACCGCTCAGGGGCTTTCGCTCACCCGCTTCGGTTTCTACACTCAAATTATGGCCTAAAGTGAGCGGCTCGACACAACCAATCCTCGACAACGGCAACGCCAACTGGGCGGATAAGGCCTCAATCGTGGGGCGTGCGCTAGGAGAGGCCGTGAAAACGAGCTCATAATCATCGCCCCCGGTGAGTTGGGCTTGGCGCACCAGTGATCGCGGATAGTGAGATAGCGCAACGCTTACGGGGAGACGGGTTTCCTTAATGACAGCCCCCACGTGGCTACGCTCTAAAATGTGCCCTAAGTCCGCCGCGAGCCCGTCGGAAATATCGGCGCAAGCGGAGGCCACACCACGCAAAGCCAGCCCTAAACGCACGCGAGGCGTGGGGCGATCCATGCGGGAAAAAAGCGCCCCTTCAGTGCCCGCTACGGGGACAATCTTTCCTTGCCGAATCCCTAGGGCCACAAAGGCGTCCCCCAGGGTGCCACTCACCCAAATGTCGTCTCCAGGGCTCGCGCCCGAGCGGGTTAAGGCCCCGTTTGGGGGCACAGCGCCCATCGCGGTAATGCTAATCGTCACGGGGGCGTGAATGCCGTTTACCTGCGGGGTGCGGGTCGTGTCGCCCCCGATGAGGGCGCAGCCGTAAGTCGTCGCTTCGTCGAGCAACCCTCGAGAAAACCCTGAGAGCCATTCGGTGTTGGCCTCAGGCAACCCCAAGGCCAATAAAAAGGCACGTGGCTCGGCGCCGGCGGCCGCTAAATCGGACAAATTCACCGCCAAGGCTTTATGCCCCACGTTGACGGGGTCGGCGTCCGGCAAAAAGTGGGTCCCCAACGCCATCATGTCCGTGGTGACGGCCAAACGCTCCCCCAAGGGGTCGATCCAGGCACAGTCGTCGCCTGGTCCCTGCGTGGGCCAAACGCCCTCGTAGGCGTGGGAAAAATACCGTGCAATTAATTCAAATTCACTCGCCATGGGGACCTCACAAGAAAAAACCGCCCAAAGCGCACGTAAGACGTCTTGAGCGGTTTTTCATTGACCTCAAAAAGGGTCAATTATTTTTCAGCGTTGATTTCGGTCGCACGCACTTGACGAGCCACCTTTTCCAAGACGCCGTTGGTGAAGCGATAGCCACTACCAAACTCTTTGGCTAACTCAACGGATTCGTTGATGACCACACGCCAGGGGGTGTGTAAGCAAAAGAGCAATTCGTAGGTGCCGAGCATCAAAATGGCACGCTCAACCAGGGACACACGATCAAAGTCACGGTCCACAAACGGCATCACCGTCTCTAAGACCTGCACCTGTTCGTTTAACACGCCCCCTAACAATTCGGCGAACAACGCCTTATCGCAACGAGCGAAATCACGCGGGTCGATGTCACACTCTTCGAGCGCAGCACCTTCCTCATCCTGAATTAAACCTTCCAAGTGCGCATCAATCGCAGCGTAATCCAACGCGGGATCGGCCAGCCACTGATACAGCCCCAATAAAACAAAGACACGGGCCTTATGACGAGCCCCGCGGGACTGCGGCATCGCTTTTTCCATTTTCACTCCTAACAGCACGTCGACCGAATTATTCGGCGTCGACGTCATCGAGGTCATCAAACTCTTCGTCGTCCTCGATTACAAATTCACGGGCCAAATTGGCCATTTCCACCGCACAGCGGGCACAGTCACGCCCCTTCATATCAAGGCGTTCTTCGCACTGTTCGTCGGTTTCGCACGTCAAGATGCCGTTAGCAATCGGAATGCCAGCTTCGAGGCTCAACCAAGAAATCCCACGAGCGGATTCGTTGGAGACGACTTCGAAGTGATAGGTTTCACCACGCACCACGGCGCCTAAGGCGATGAGGGCGTCGTACTCTTGCGTGAGTGCCAAGCGCTGCAAGGCGAACGGGATTTCCAAGGCGCCAGGCACCGAAATCTTCGTAACGTCTTCATCCATCACGCCAAGCTTGCGCAATTCGTCCATGCAGGCATCAAATTCACCGCGACCGGCGTACTCGTTGAAACGAGCCACCACAATCCCAATGCGTAAATCCGTGCCATCAAGATTCGACGGAATGATATCAACAGCCATGTCACTCTCCAAAAGCTACCCCAAGCAGGGCAGAAACGGTAAAAAACGGTTGTCAGAGCGCCTCTCGAACGTCCGACGAACAAGTAAGAATTGATAGTTTAACTGAAACTCTTATTCACGGTAGGCTAAAGCGACTTGTGGCGGTACATTGACCATCTCAACGCCGAGCTTTTTCGCGGCATGCCACCCCCAATGGGGATCAAGCAAGAAGCCACGACCCACGTCAATCCCGTCAGCGAGTCCCTCTGCCACAATCGCCTCGGCGTACTCGGGCTCATGAATGCGACCCCCGGCATACGTGGGCAACCCCGTCTCAGCTTTAATGAGCGCAGCGTACTCCACTTGATAACCAGGCGTGAGCGCAATCTCTTCACGAGCGTCAATCCCGCCCGTCGCGACTTCCACGAAGTCCACCCCAAGGGCTTTGGCGGCCTGCGTAAAGCGTACGGCCTCCTCGGGATAAATCCCGCCCTCGAGCCAGTCTTTCGCGGGCACGCGAATCCCGACGGCGACCTTGCCTTGGGTTTCTTTAAGTACGCGTTCAATCACTTCCAAGCCAAAGCGCATGCGCGAGACCAAGGGGCCGCCATACTCGTCGATGCGACGATTGGATAAGGGACTTAAAAACTGGTGAATGAGGTAACCATTGGCGCAGTTAATCTGCACGGCATCAACCCCACAGCGAACGGCGCGTGCGGCCGCGTCCCCGAAGGCGTCAATAAGTTCGGGGATTTCCTCTTCGGTGAGCTCTCGCGGACGAAGTCCATCGGGCTCACGCGAAAGGGCCGAAGGTGCTACCGTCCCCCAACCGCCCTCTAAAGAATTCAAGGGTTTATCGGTCATGGGCTCGGTGCTACCACGGCGCCCAGCATGATTGAGCATCATGCCGATTTTCACGTCAGGGGCGTATTTCCTCACCCCGTCAATGATGGTTTTAAAGGCGCGTTCACACTCTTCAGAAAAGAGCCCGACGTCACGATCGGTGGTGCGCCCCTCGGGACTCACGGCCGTCGCTTCAATCGTCAGCATCCCCAAGCCCCCAGCGGCTAAGCTCGCATAGTGGATTTGGTGGAAGACCTGCGGTACCCCACTTCGGGCTCGAAACATACGAATCGGCGCCACGGCAATGCGATTCATCACCGTAATGGGTCCTAAGGTAATCGGGGAAAATAACAACGAGGCGACGGACACAGTGCAATCCTTCTTCGTTTAGATAAAGAGATCGTCGTCTTCTTTATTCTGAAGGCTCATCATGCGCTCCACATAGCGCGCAATGGTATCGACTTCTAAGTTGACGTACGACTGGGGCTTTAAATGTTTAAGCGTGGTGACTTCCACCGTGTGGGGAATCAAGTTGATGCTCACCAAGGTATCCAACGCCGTGTCTTCCACGGAGTTGATGGTTAACGACACGCCGTTTACCGTAATCGAGCCCTTGTAGGCCAAATACTTCGACAAGACGCGCGGAGCACGAATCACAAGACGAACGCTCTCGGCGATCTGGTCAAAGCTTTCCACCTGACCGACGCCGTCAACGTGACCGCTCACGATGTGACCGTCTAAGCGGTCGCCCACGCGCATGGCCTTTTCCAAGTTCACTTCGCCAAAGGTGTCTAACCCCGTGGTTTTGGAAAGGCTCTCGGCGGAGACTTCAATCACGAACTCGTCCTTATCGGTCTTGTTGACGACCGTCATGCAAGCGCCGTTCACAGCGATCGAGTCGCCAATGGCCACGGAGTCGAGCCCTAAAGTCGGGGCCCAGATGGTTAAGCGCACGCCGTCGCCTAAAACTTCGGGTTCGCGGACTTTACCAATGGCTTGAACAATACCGGTAAACATAAGTTAGTTTCTCCTCAAAAGAATACGTAGATCGTGGTCGAAAGTCGTGGTCGAAACGAGGCGCCATCGGGTCGCGGCGCCGGGGCTCGCGGGCAAAGGAATCGTGGCAATGCCTTTTCCTGCCCCAAAAAAGCAAGGCGCTTGATAGAGCACAATTTCATCGACTAAATCGTCCGACAAAAAGGCGCCATTTAAGCGTTCACCCGCTTCCAGGTGCACATCGTTTACAGAATAATCTTGGGCTAATTTTATAAGGAATTGCTGAAGGTCAACGTGGCGTCGAGCCCCCGCCTTGTCGAGCACCCAAACGCTTACGTTGGGTAACGCCGCCAAGGCCGCCTGACGAGCGTCTTCCTGTGGGGTTTGAGGCGTCGTCCCCACGATTAAAACGGGCGAGGGGTGCGCCAGGATCTTGGCCCCCACAGGCGTTTCCCAACGGGGGTCAATCACTACGCGTAAAGGCTCGCGCGGGCACTCAGCATCGCGCACAGTCATCTGCGGATCGTCCGCCAACACCGTTCCAATCCCGGTTACGATGGCGCCCGAAATCGCTCGGAAACGTCGACCGTCTTCGCGGGCCGCGTCTCCCGTAATCCAAACGCTCTCGCCATTAGGAAAGGCGGTGCGCCCGTCCAACGTGGCGGCGGCTTTTAAACGCACATAGGGGGTCCCCTCTCGCATACGCTTTAAAAAGCCCGCCATACGGGCTTCAGCTTCGTGGGCTAAAAGGCCCGACGCCACCTCAACACCCGCGGCTTTTAAGCGCGCTAAGCCTTGACCGGCCACCAGCGGGTTGGGGTCCGTTAAGGCCGCCACCACGCGGGTGATCCCCGCGCGCAGGAGCGCATCACAGCACGGGGGCGTGCGCCCCGTGTGCGAGCAGGGCTCAAGCGTCACATAAGCGGTGGCGCCTTCTGTGGATTCGTTACGCCGTAAGGCGTCACGCAACGCCATCACTTCGGCGTGCGGGCCGCCTACGGCTTGGGTGTGGCCTTCTCCGATGATGCGACCGTCTTTCACTAAGACGCAGCCCACATTGGGATTGGGGGGACTAATCGGTCGCGCCCCATCCGAGACGGCGAGGGCCCGCTCCATAAACGTAACGTCGGCCGAGGAAAACGTCGACGGGTTCGCGGTCTCGCTCATCCTTTATTTCTCAATCTTTTGGTAGTCAGCGTGCTGCTCAACGGCTTCTTCAATCATGTTGATGAAGCTGCGCGGGTCGCTAATGTTTAAGTACACGGAGGCGTAACGGATGTAAGCCACCATGTCGAGCTCAATCAAGGCCTGCATCACCAAGTCCCCTAAATCGCGGGAACGGATTTCGCGATGGCCCGTTTGCATCATCTTGTGCTCAATTTTGCTCACCGCTTCTTCTAAGCGATCGCGGCTCACGGGGCGCTTGCGGGTAGCGAGCGTCATAGAGGCCATTAACTTCTCACGGACATATTCCGTGCGAGCGCCTCCGCGCTTGATGATGGTCGGCAGTGTCAGGTGAACGCGTTCAAACGTGGTAAAGCGCTTCTCGCAATCCAAGCAACGACGGCGACGTCGAATGACTACCCCCTCTTCCGAGGCGCGGGAGTCAATCACTTGTGTTTCTTTACTTTGGCAAAATGGGCACAACATGAACGCGCAATCCTATAAAAAGCAGATGGTGTTCCCGTGAGGCGGTTTACCCCAAGGGATCCTTTCTCTGGAGTTTACGCCCGTGCGCCCTGATAAGCAAGATTTTAGCCACAAAATATGGGCTGACACCTCCTTGGAAATGTCAGCCCTTGTGTTTACCAAGGCATCGCCCCAAACGACACCTTAGTATTATTTTCCTGACTTCTCAGGAAGATAACTGAGGTTTACTTGACGTAAACGGGGTAAGCCGCCGTCAAGCGTGCCACGGCCTCACGAACCTTGGCCTTAACGGCCTCGTCTTCGGGGCTCGTTAAGAGGTCAACGATCAAGTTGGCCACTTCGCGGGATTCTTCTTCCTTGAAGCCACGCGTGGTCATAGCAGCCGACCCCAAACGAATGCCCGACGTCACAAAGGGACGTTCCGGGTCATTGGGGATGGCGTTCTTGTTAACGGTGATGTTCACTTCACCCAAGAGCGCTTCGGCAGCCTTACCCGTGATATTGAGAGCACGCAAGTCCACCAACATCACGTGGCTTTCCGTGCCACCCGAAACGATACGAAGGCCTCGGGCCTTTAATTGTTCCGCCATGGCTTCGGCGTTTTTCACGACCTGCGTCTGGTAGGTCTTAAATTCAGGCTTCAAGGCTTCCCCAAAGGCCACCGCCTTGGCGGCGATGACGTGCATCAAGGGACCACCCTGGGTGCCCGGGAAAACGGCGGAGTTGATCTTCTTTTCCAATTCCGGCGTCATGAAGATCATGCCACCGCGCGGCCCACGAAGGGTCTTGTGCGTGGTGGTGGTCACGATGTCGGCGTGGCCAAACGGGGTGGGATAGACGCCCGCGGCAATTAAGCCCGCATAGTGCGCCATGTCCACCATTAAGTAGGCGCCCACGTCCTTGGCGATCTTCGCAAAGCGTGCAAAGTCAATCTTTAACGAGTAGGCCGAGGCCCCCGTAATGATGAGCTTGGGCTTATGTTCTTTGGCCAAACGTTCGACTTCGTCGTAGTCGATGGCTTCTTCGTCGTTTAAGCCATAGGGCACGACGTTAAAGTACTTGCCCGAGATATTGAGGTGCATCCCGTGGGTCAAGTGACCGCCCTCGGCCAAGCTTAACCCCATAATGGTGTCGCCCGGGTTTAAGAGCCCGAAGAACACGGCGGTGTTGGCGTTGGCACCCGAATGGGGCTGAACGTTAACGGCCATCTCAACGCCGGCGGGCTCACAAAAGAGTTGCTTCGCGCGTTCAATCGCCAAGCTTTCCACTTGGTCCACGTATTCGCAACCACCGTAGTAGCGCTTGCCAGGATAGCCTTCAGCGTACTTGTTCGTTAACTGAGAGCCCTGAGCCTTCATCACCGCGGGGGAGGCATAGTTTTCACTCGCGATTAACTCAATGTGTGCTTCTTGACGGGTGTTTTCCGATTCAATGGCACGCGCAACGGCCGGATCCAAATCCATAAGGGCTTCATTTAACGAGTACATAGGGTTCTCCGAAAAAGTATCTAAATTGAGGAAAAAAGACCGTGAGGCTTTCGCATCACGGTCTTCTTTTTAGTGACGGATTCTTAAAGTATAGGGTTAATCATCTTGCAGGCGGGGATTTAATGAATAACGCCCCGACCATTCCGCACACGCTAAGACGTGCCCGTCTATCGCCTTTTCCAAGTCCTGCCAAGTAAATAACGTGGGAACATCAAGGTTTCCCCTATCAAGGGCAAACACTAAGAAGCGATAAGTGTGCCACCGCCCGTCTACGGCTGGCGGACAAGGACCGTCGTACCCTGAGCCCGTTTCCCCTAAGGGAACCACCGCACCTCGGGTGTAGTCGTTTAAGCCCGGACGCCCAAAGCCGGAAACACACTTCTTGTCGTTAGACAACGCCCCTTGCGGGATTTCTGTCACGCTCTCCGGGATATCCACCTGCACCCAATGCACAAAACGGCGTCGAGGCTGCCAGGCGGGCAACTCCCCTTCTAAGGTGCGCGCCGTCAAGTCCGTGGGGACATCGTCGTCCAAGCAGCACAGGGCAAAGCTTTTCGTCCCAGCGGGGACGTCCGACCAGGCCAAATGGGGATTTAAATTAGCCGACGGGCGCGTCTTTCCTTCTTCACCACAGCGCCCGTAAGCGTTGAGCTCAGGGATGCGCTCCCCCAAACCAAAGCAAGATGAATAGAGCTTCATGACACGCTCCTCTTAACGCGTTAACCAAAAGGTGGCGGGGCCATCATTGATGAGGCTCACCTGCATGTCCGCGCCGAAAATCCCCGTCTGAACGGGGACGCCTTGGGCTTTCAACGCTTCCACAAAGCGTTCGTACCCTCGACGTCCTTCCTCGGGCGGGGCGGCGTTGGAGAAACTCGGACGGTTCCCACTACGGGTGTCGGCCGCCAACGTGAATTGCGAGACCACCAGGGCCTCACCCCCAACGTCTAAGAGGCTTTTATTCATGCGCCCCGATTCGTCGGAGCAGACGCGCAGGCGCGCCACCTTACCGGCCAAGGTGTCGATGGCCTCAGGGGTGTCGCCTGGCTGCGCACAAACAAAAACCAAGAAGCCCGCGCCGATGGCGGCCACGGATTGGCCCTCCACCTGGACGCCTGCTTCTTTCACCCGTTGGACTAAGGCAATCATTACTTCACCGTGATGCGGGCCCACTTACGCTTGCCGACCTGCACGACCACCGTGGTGCCTGCCTGAAGGACGGTTTTGCGATCGGTGACCTTTTCGCCATCCAAACGCACGCCACCCTGGTCGATGTTGCGGTTGGCTTCCCCCGTCGAGGGGACTAAGCCCGCAGCCTTTAAGAGGTGACCAATCATGATCTGACCGTCCGTGCTCTCGACTTCCATTTCAGGAATTTCAGAGGGCATGGCGCCCGCGCGGAAGCGGTTATTGAATTCGGCTTCTGCGGCGTCGGCATCCTGAGCCGTGTGGAAGCGTTCCACGATTTCCTTGGCGAGCAACACCTTGGCGTCACGCGGGTTACGACCTTCTGCACATTCCTTCTTCAAGGCGGCAATCGCCTCGTTACTCTTCAAGCTCAAGAGGTCATACCAATCCCACATCAAGTCGTCCGAGATGCTCATCACCTTACCGAACATGTCGTTGGGGGCATCCGTAATCCCGATGTAGTTGTGCTTACTCTTACTCATCTTGACCTGACCGTCCAAGCCCACCAACAAGGGCATCGTCAAGATGCACTGGGGTTCCTGGCCGTACTGGCGCTGGAGTTCACGACCCACGAGTAAGTTAAAGCGCTGGTCAGAGCCGCCTAATTCCAAATCGCTTTCCAAGGCGACCGAGTCATAGCCCTGCATTAAGGGGTAGATCAACTCGTGCATGGCAATCGGCGCCTGCTCGGCGTAACGCTTCGCAAAGTCATCACGCTCTAAGAGGCGGGCTAACGTGTAGCGGCTCGCCAATTGAATCAAGCCCACAGAGCCCAAAGCATTACACCACTCGGAGTTGTAACGCACTTCGGTGCGGCTCAAGTCTAAAACCTTGCCGGCCTGTGCCAAATACGTATCGGCATTGGCCTTGATCTGCTCCGGCGACAACGGCGGACGGGTGGTGTTGCGACCCGACGGATCACCGATCGCGGCCGTGAAGTCACCCACCAAGAAGATCACCTGATGACCCAAATCCTGGAGCTGACGAAGCTTATTTAAGACCACCGTGTGACCAATGTGGATGTCCGGCGCCGTGGGGTCGAGCCCCAACTTCACGCGCAAGGGACGGCCTTCGGCTTTGGCGCGCGCCAACTTCTGCTCAAACTCTTCTTCAATCAAGAACGTATCCGTACCGCGGCGGATTAACGCCATGGCTTCACGGATATCATCAGTAATCGGCAACTTGGTCGGTTGAGCCGCGGCTTCTTTGGTACTCATCGGTGTCCTTCGTTTGGGGCGCCCCGAATGATTCCTCCCGATAAAAAGGGAAGCCATCACGTGAAACGGGCGCGTTTTGTTAGAATGCTTAAAAACTTTATTTTTCCTGTTTTTTCTGGGTTTCGCAACTTTAATGACTGCGCCATCGCTCGTTGCCCGACAATTGCGGGCCATCGGTAAAGCCTTCCTGGCCTGGCAACGGACCCGGACCCAACGGCGTGCCCTCGCGTGGGACAGCCCTCGGGTTCGACTCGCGGCGAGCCTAACCTTGTCGGCCATTGTGGCGGCAGGCGTGGGCTTAGGCTTTTATTTAGCCCCTCGTGCGGGGCATATTGGCGTACAAACCCGTTTGACCACGGTGGACTTGCCCACCCCCAATTTGGACGCCCTTCGCACCCAGGTCGAAGCAAGCCAAACCCTGCGCACGTCTAGCCTCTTTGCGACGAACCACGAAACCGTGGCGTCCCTCTTAGCGCGTCTGTCGATTACTGACCCCTTACTCTTAGGGGCCCTTAAAAGCCCGAGCCTTGCGACGCCCTTTAGTTTGGTGGCGCCCGGCCAATTGGTAAGCGCCACCACGTACCCTGATGGGCGCGTGAAGACTTTGAGTATTCTCGTGGGGAAACGCCAAGGGGACGCAAAGCGCTACACCTTAACGCGTGAGGGCGATGCCTTTACGGGGGCGTGGGCGCCCGCGCCCTTACGAAAAGAAATGGTTCGCGCGCAGGTGCAAGTTAAAACATCGAGCGAACGCGCCATTCGTGCGTTGCACCTTCCTAAAACCATTGCGCATGAATTGGACTGGTGCTGGGCGCCGAATGCCAACCCCTTGCCCAAATTAAAGCCAGGCGCTGACATTCAGGTGATTTATTCCAAAGCCTACGACGGGGACACCTTCATTCGTAATGCCCACTTGGAGGCGGTACGCCTCACCACCCCGACGAAAACGGGGGGCGTGACCACCACGGATATCTATCGCTATGAAGATGCCGATCACCCGCCCGCTTACTACACGGCAGACGGCAAGGCCGTCTCGCAGACCTTTATTAAGGTCCCTTTAGCGATTACGGACATTTCGAGCGACTTTGAAATTCTGCGCCGTCACCCCGTCACGGGCGTTTTGCGTCCGCACCAGGGGACTGACTATCGCGCCCCGCAAGGCACGCACATTCATGCGGCGGCGGACGGTGTGATCACGCGTCGGCAATATAACCCCGGGGGCTATGGCAACTACATCATTCTGGACCATGGCAACGGCGTGGAAACGCTCTATGCCCACATGCGCCACTTTGCCAAAGGCATGCGCGTGGGGCTTCACGTCAAACAAGGCGACGTGATTGGCATGGTGGGTCGCACTGGGATCGCCACCGGACCCCACTTACATTACGAAATTCACATGAACGAGGTTCCCGTGAACCCGCGCACGATTCGACTTCCTGAGTCAGCGCAACTCACAGGCTTTGCCCTCGCCCACTTTAAACGCACGATGGCGCCCCTTCGTGACCTCTTAGATGAGGGGGAACATGACGCCACACCGCCAACGTCCAAGGAGAGCAACCATGTGCTCAAAAACTGATTTCACCACCATCGGCCTGATGTCGGGCACCAGCCTCGACGGGGTTGATGCGGTCGCGATGCGCTTTAGCGCAGACGGCGCCATGACGGTGTTGGGGCACCATTACGTGCCCTATAAGCGCGAGTTACGCCAAACGCTCTTGAGTTTAAGTAGCCCGGGCGAGAACGAAATTGAGCGCATGGGTCGCGCTTCGGTGACGCTCGCGGAAGTCTACGCCAAAACCGTTTTAGCGCTCTTGGACGACATTAACCTCAACGCTCAAGACGTGGACGCGGTGGGGGTGCACGGTCAAACCATTCGTCATCGCCCAGAGGCGGGCTTTACCCTTCAGCTCAATGCCCCGGCGCGCGTTGCGGCCTTAACAGGGATCGACACGATTGCAGACTTTCGCTCCGCCGACGTCGCCCACGGTGGGGACGGCGCCCCCTTGGTGCCCGCCTTTCATGCGGGGGTCTTCACGAGCGATGTGCCCCGCGTCATCTTAAATCTTGGGGGCATTGCCAACATTAGTTGCTTGCCCGCGAAGGGCGAAGGCACGGAAGCGCTCTGTGGGGGCGATACGGGGCCCGCGAATATGCTCATCGACTACTGGGTCCAGAAGCACTTAGGCGTGCACTACGACGTAGATGGGGCGCTCGCGAAAAAGGGGCGTGTCAACCCCGCGCTTCTCAAGGGGCTCTTGGCGGACCCCTTCTTTGCGCAGCCCCTGCCCAAGTCCACGGGCCGCGAAACGTTTTCCGCGGCCTGGCTCAATACCCGATTGGCGTCCTCGCCGAAGCTGCCCATTGAAGACGTGGCACGCACCTTGGTGGAATTGACCGCCGTGTCCGCCACCGAAGCCATCCAACGCGCCATGCCGCAAGCCCAAGAGCTCTTGGTCTGCGGGGGTGGGGCCTTAAACCCCGTCTTGATGGACGCGCTCCAGCAGCATTTCCCGGGCAAAGTCCTCACCACGGACGTCGCGGGGATCTCCCCCATGCTTGTGGAAGCGGCCGCCTTTGCGTGGCTCGCCAAAGCGTTTTGCGCGGGCGAAACCGGGAATTTACCCTCCGCCACGGGCGCCAAAACCCGTTGCCGCTTGGGGGCGCTTTACCCCGCCCACTAACGAGAAAAAGCCTCAGGACCAAGGTCTTGAGGCTTTTTTTAGCGGGGATAACGGATTAAACGCTAAAGGACGAACCGCAGCCGCAGGTGGTCACGGCGTTAGGATTGTCGATCACGAACTGCGCGCCCGACAAGTCATCCTTAAAGTCAATCGTGGCCCCAACCAAGTACTGAATACTCATGGAGTCAACGAGCAACGTGACGCCACCCTTGGTCATTTCCGTATCGTCTTCATTTTGTTCTTCATCGAACTGGAAACCGTACTGGAACCCAGAGCAGCCCCCACCCTGAACGAAAACGCGAAGCTTCAACGCAGGGTTACCTTCTTCCTGCATAAGCTCACGAACCTTCTCGACAGCGGCGTCGGTGAAGTTAATGGGATCCGGCATCTGTTCCGGCATTTCAATGTTTTCGGTCGTCATAACATGTCCTTTGGACTCATAGAGCGGTTTCGGGGCCCTCTATGAAAATGGGGTTCATCAAATCGGGAAGCCCGACAAAACTGTTACCGCTTATCCTACACGAAAACCCCAAGGCAATTCTTAAATATCCTTGAAGCAACCCGAAATTAACCCACCAGGACTACCCCAGACAGGCGAAAAAAAACGCCCGCCTAAAACAGCGAGCGTTTTTTCTTTGAGCGTAAAGGGAAGTCACGAGGGGCTTCCCCTTCGCACAAGCCAGTCCGAACGAATTAACGCTTGGAGAACTGCTTGGCGCGGCGGGCCTTGCGAAGACCAACCTTCTTACGTTCAACTTCACGGGCGTCACGCGTGACAAGACCAGCCTGCGAGAGGACGGGCTTGAGACCGGCATCGTAGTCGATCAAAGCGCGGGTGATACCGTGACGGATAGCGCCGGCCTGGCCGGATTCGCCACCACCGTTAACGTTGACCATGATGTCAAACGTTTCGGCGTTTTCCGTGAGCTGCAAGGGCTGCATGACGATCATGCGGCCGGTTTCACGGTTGAAGTACTGTTCGAGCGTACGACCGTTGATGACGATCTTGCCGGTGCCGCGCTTGATGAAAACACGAGCAACAGAGCTCTTACGACGGCCGGTGCCGTAGTTGTAATTACCAATCATCTTTCAAGCCTTCCGATTAGAGGTCGAGGACCTTGGGTTGCTGGGCGGAGTGCGGGTGTTCGTTGCCGGCGTAGATCTTGAGCTTCTTGATCATGGCATAACCGAGGGGACCCTTCGGGAGCATGCCCTTAACCGCGATTTCAAGAGCGCGGCCGGGGTGCTTGGCCTGCATTTCGACGAAGGTCGTCGAGTAGATGCCGCCGGGATAACCCGTGTGACGGTAGTACGTCTTCTTGCCCGCTTTTTCAGCGGAGAGCTTGAGCTTTTCAGCGTTCACGACGACGATGTAGTCGCCCGTGTCAACGTGAGGAGTGTATTCGGGCTTGTGCTTGCCACGGAGGCGCAGAGCGATTTCGCTGGCCAGACGGCCGAGCACCTTATCACTGGCATCGACCACGAACCAGTCGCGCTTAACCTCAAGCGGCTTGGCCGAGAAGGTCTTCATTGCGTTTCACCTAATAAAAAATAACGATCTATCACCGACAACGCATACGGATGGCGCCGCTTTCCCCACGGACAAGTGCCGAGCGGAAACCTTGTCTGATGATGATCCAAAACTATAAACAACGTTCCGGACCCCCAAGGGTCTGAAACGAGACTTCTAAAAGATTAACCTGACTTCTTCAATGTCTACGGTGCCAGTGGAAAAATTTGGGGTAAGCAAACCGTACACAAAGTCAGGGGAGCGATTTTAACTGAAAACGGCGGGGCTTGTCCAGCCCCGCACGCTTTATTTTTTCAGTTTTGAGGGTGCTCATCCCTCTGGGAAAAGTCCGCAAGCGCTTTCTTTTCCCGAATCTTGAGCCCTTAGGCTTCCGGCGTTTCCACCACTTCAGCGTCCACCACTTCCGGTTGGGCTTCCACCACGTCGCGGTCTTCCAACGCCGCCTGAACCTTAGCCATCAAGGCCTGGGTACGGGCTTCGTTCATCTGACCTAAACGCAAGCGACGGAAGAGCACGTCTTCAGCCGTCTGAGCCAATTCCGTGTCACGCACGTGACGGGCGTAAGCGATGACCTGGTCATCGGCTTCGGGACCCGCTTCCGCGGCGATTTCGATTTGGGCCGGATCAAAGACCGGATCCTTATAGATCGGAAGATCCTTCGTGACGCACAAACCGGCCGGCACGAGGTTACGGTTGATGGCGACCTGGATGGCGTGCTCGGCCATACCACGGTAAGCCGTCCACTTGCCGCCCGTCACGGTAATCATGTTGCCGTATTCAGGGATAACCGCGTGTTCACGCGAGACCTTGGCGGTACCGCCCGCGGAGCCCGTGGCCTGCGGGTTAAAGAGGGGACGAAGCCCCGCAAAGGTCGCCTTAACGTCTTCACGCGTGATGGGCTTGGCTAAGTAGCCCGAGGCCGTTTCGATGATGAAGTTGATTTCTTCTTCGCTGGCTTCCGGATCGAAGTTGGCTTCCTTCTGCGGCACATCGGTCGTACCGACCAAGAGCATGCCGTGCCAAGGAATGGCAAAGAGCACACGCCCGTCGCGGGTCTTCGGGATGAGCATCCCGGACTCAGCCGGCATGAAGCTCTTATCCAAGAGGATGTGGGAACCACGGGAAACCTGAACCAAGGTGGCGGCTTCCGGATCGACCATGCGGCGGATGGGGTCAACCCAAGCGCCAGCGGCGTTGAAGACCATCTTACACTTGATGGTGATGGCTTCACCCGTCATCTTGTCCGTCGCGGTCACGGAACGGATCATGCCGGACTTACGTTCAATACCCGTCACCGGCATGTAATTTAACGGCACCGCACCGTGTTCAAAGGCGGTACGCATCAAAGCGACCGTCAAACGTGCGTCGTCAAACTGACCGTCGTAGAATTCCACGCCGCCCATGAGGCCGTCGGTCTTCACACCGGGTAAGCGTTCGATCGTCTTTTCGCGAGAAAGGGACGAGGTCTTACCGATGTTGTAGCCACCATAGGTCATGGCCGAGTAGAAGCCCAAGCCCACCGTGTAGAACTCACGTTCGAACTTTTCGTAGCAGGGAAGGATGAAAGGCTTGCTGTGCACCAAGTGCGGAGCATTCTTAATCAAAATGCGACGTTCTTTGAGCGCTTCGCGAACGAGACCCCAGTCACGCGGGTTCTTCATGTAGCGCACGCCACCGTGAATAAGCTTGGTGGAGCGCGAGCTCGTACCCTGCGAGAAGTCCTGGGCTTCTAAGAGCACCGTCTTGAGGCCACGAGAGGCTGCGTCCACAGCGATCCCCACACCCGTCGCACCGCCCCCGATGACAACGACGTCCCACTCAACATCTTCACGAAGTTGAGCAAGTAAGGCTTCACGATTAATCGGTTTCAGGTCTTGTTCCGACATAGTTACTTGTTCCAGTTGCGAGCACGGCCAACAGCACGTGCCCATTGGTTCATCAAATGTTCGCGTTGGTCATTGCTCATCGCGGGTTCGAATACGCGATCAACACGCCAAAGCGCCGAGATTTCGTCTAACGACGTCCAAAGCCCGGTGGCCAACCCTGCTAAGAAGGCCGCCCCTAAAGCGGTCGTTTCCGTGCAGGCCGGACGAATCACAGGCACCCCCGTGATATCGGCTTGGAATTGCATTAATAAATTGTTTCGCGCAGCCCCACCGTCGACACGCAATTCTTTCAATTGGGTCTTGGCATCGAGCTGCATGGCTTCTAAGACTTCCGCCGACTGGAAGGCAATCCCTTCCAGGGCCGCACGCGCAATGTGCGCACGCGTCGTCCCGCGATTGAGCCCAATCATCGTACCACTGGCGGCACTATCCCAGTGCGGAGCGCCTAAGCCCACGAACGCGGGCACTAAATACACGCCCCCATTATCGGGCACGGAGCTCGCCATCGCTTCGATTTCACGGGCATCTTTAAAGAATTGAAGGCCGTCACGCAACCACTGCACCACGGCGCCCGCAATAAAGACGGAGCCTTCTAAGGCGTAGGTCGTGGGTTGGTTTTCTAACTGCCAGGCGGCGGTACTAATTAAGCGGTGAACGCTACCACGGGGTTGTTCCCCGACGTTCATGAGAAGGAACCCACCGGTGCCGAAGGTGTTCTTGGCGCACCCCGGTTCAAAACAGGTTTGACCAAAGGTGGCAGCTTGCTGGTCACCCGCAATCCCTGCAATGGGAATCGCGCCCCCTAAGAGGCCCTCGTCCGTGGTGCCCACCACGCCCGAACTCGGGACAATCGTGGGGAGCAAGGCCATCGGGATCTGTAAAACGTCTAAGAGTTCTTCATCCCACTGACCCGTGACGAGGTTGCAGAGCATCGTACGGCTTGCATTCGTGACATCAATGACGTGTTCACGACCGCCCGTCAAATTCCAAATTAACCACGTATCGATGGTCCCGAAGGCTAATTCGCCCTTTTCGGCGCGCTCACGGCTCCCCGGCACGGCATCGAGAATCGCACGGATTTTCGTGGCCGAGAAGTACGGATCGATACGAAGGCCCGTCTTTTCACGCACCAAGACTTCTAAGCCCTGACGCTGTAAATCCACGCACATGGGCGCGGTACGACGGTCTTGCCAAACGATGGCATTGTGGATGGGGCGACCCGTCTTACGATCCCAAATTAAGGTCGTTTCACGTTGGTTCGTCACCCCAATGGCGTTGATTTGTTGGGCAGAGATACCAGCTTTTTTCAAGCATTCACGGGCACACACCAACTGGGTTTCCCAGATTTCAACGGCGTCGTGCTCAACCCAACCCGGTTGCGGATAGAGCTGTCTGAACTCGCGTTGCTCAATCGCTACGATTTGAGCGTCTTTATTTAAAAGCAGTGCACGCGAACTCGTCGTGCCCTGATCAAGAGCAAGGATGTAAGTCATCGTCCGATAAGACTAGTAAAAAAGGGTGAGCCAGACTATCTCTGGCTGAGTGTATCGAAAAACACTGAGGCCTTCCACCGCTTTTATGGAAAGCCTTATGAAAAAAAGAAAACGCTCGCCTACCCCAAGCGTTATCACTCAGGGTAAGGAGCGTTTTCGATGTCATAAAGACATTAGGCGACGGTGTCAGCCTTAGCGGTCGTGTCAGCGTCAGCGTCGGCGTCGACGTCAGCTTCCACTTCGACTTCAACGTCCACATCCGCGTCGTCTTCGTCGTCGAGTAAATCCGGCATATCGAGTTCTAACGCGTCATCGGCCACGACTTCAACGTCGTCAGCGACTTCGGGAGCCGCCACCTTAGCGGCGTTGGCGCTAAAGCGCTCCGCGCACTGGGCGATCTGGCGAAGGGCCTGGTTGACTTCCTCGGGGGAGCCGAAGAACTTCAAGAGGTCACGATCGATCTTCACCAAGCCGTGCGTAGCGAATTCAGCCTGCACGTCAAAGGTACGAAGCGCCTGAGCGCGGGCACGAGGACCCGAGCGAACGGAGAAACGTTCACGGCTGTCGCGCTTATCGAAGCTACGCTTTTCACCGAAGGGCTTGCCACCACGACGGTCATTGCGATCCCCAAAGCTACGACGATCGTTATTGCGGTCACCGAAGCTGCGGCGTTCGCCACCAAAGCGATCGTTGCGGTCACCGCCGAAGCGGTCGTTGCGATCCCCAAAGCTACGGCGTTCACCACCGAAGCGATCATTACGGTCATTGCGTTCGAAGCGATCGGAGCGTTCACCACCAAAGCTACGACGATCACCGCCGAAACGCTCATTACGATCCCCGCCAAAGCGGTCATTGCGTTCGAAACGATCCTTACGGTCAAAGCGATCACGTCGGCTATCGTCACCAAAACGGCGATCGCCACGATCCTCACGTCGATCAGAGCGACGATCACTGCGTCGATCAGAGCCAAAAGCGGCACGGTGGGGACCGTTATTTTCCCAAGGTTTGCGTTCCATTCTTATATATCTCACTCAATAACTCTCGGCGCGACCCGCAAAGCAAAATCTCAGCGTAACAATCCAGCGCGAAGAGTGTCAGTCATGCCCCTCGAACTGTTTCATCCGGCCGTCCGGAACAAGGAGCACCGCTATTCTAAGTGAAAACACTAAATTAAGGGGCGAAATTGCGGGTTTAACGTGAATAAACGCTTGGAAAAATTTCACAACGTGTTTTTTTCCGTAAATTTGGTATAGTTGTATTGAAGGGTTTGTTCAACACAACAAACCTCAGATTCGGTGTGCGACACCGAATCGGACCGATCGGTCGTGCCCTGGCAATTGGACCCGGACGGCACGAACGCTCTCAGACCATAAAAAGAGAGGTAATTCTATGCCCCAATCTCTGAAAGTCGTTTTTCACGGTGTTAACCGTTCCGAAGCATTAGAAAATAGTGTGGCTGAAAAACTGGAAGCTTTACGTCGTTTCGACAACCAGCTCGGCGCTTGTGCCGTGACGGTGACCCAGGAAGGTCATCAGACGATGAGTGAATTCAAAGTCAAAGCTTCGATTAAGTGCAGTAGTGGACGCGATATCGTCGTGGAACGTTCCGCGGTCGACGCCCTGAAGGCAGTGCATGATGTGTTTGATACGCTGCGCCATGAAGTGCAGGATGAACACGATAAGAAGAAACGTCACTAAGTGACAAGACTGATCGGAACGCCTCAAAAGGCTTCTCGGTCAGAGAAAAGAAAAAAAGCGCAGAACCCGATTCGGATGGTCCTGCGCTTTTTTATTAGGACTCTAACTCACTCTACAAAGTTGAGCCCCGTTTTTTTGAAAAGTCCACTTCAAAAAAAAGCCAAAACCCGTCAAGCGCTAACCTGACGGGTTGAAAATTTGGCGTCCCTACGGGGATTCGAACCCCGGTACCCACCGTGAAAGGGTGGTGTCCTAGGCCTCTAGACGATAGGGACCCTAGAATCTTTAAGTGGTGGAGGTAAGCGGAGTCGAACCGCTGACCCCTTGCATGCCATGCAAGTGCTCTACCAGCTGAGCTATACCCCCAAAAGAGGAAACGAATAATAGCACAACTTTTTATGGTTGGCAACTTTTTTCTTCATGCCATGAAGTCTTGGCGTCCCTACGGGGATTCGAACCCCGGTACCCACCGTGAAAGGGTGGTGTCC
>JAHHRF010000003.1 GCA_020025955.1 Sutterella sp. | reverse complement strand
ACGTCCGCGACGATATAGCGTGCCCCATCGAGCACCTTTTTCACATCGTCCACGCCCTTTTCAGGGTTGAGGTAATCCGGCGCCAAGGCTTCCGGATCAAGGCTATGGTCGGCCATTAAGGCTAAGGCCAAGGGTTCTAACCCCGCTTCGCGAGCAATCGCCGCACGCGTACGACGCACGGGCTTATAGGGAAGGTACAAATCCTCTAAGGTTTGCTTCGTTTCCGCGGCCACAATCTGGGCACGCAATTCATCCGTTAACTTCCCTTGGGCGTCGATCGCCGAGAGAATCGTTTCTCGACGATCTTCGAGTTCACGCCAATAGGGCAAACGTTCTTCTAAAAGACGCAGGGCGCCGTCATCCATGCCGCCCGTCACTTCCTTACGGTAGCGCGCGATAAAGGGCACGGTGGCGCCTTCATCCATGAGGCCAGCAGCGGCCACGATCTGGGCACGACTCACGCCAACTTCACGGGCAATGCGATCAAAAATTCGAGTCTCTCGGTCCATAGGGGCTCCGAAGGTAAAAAAAGAAATTCAAGATAAGGAAAGCGTCCGTTTTTGCTCAACAACCGTTGAGAACGGACGCTTTTTGAGTCGAAATCGACAGCCCTTACTTATCCAAGGCAAAGGTCATGAGCTTTTCCACCATGGCCAAATCCTTGTCGGTATAGGCCTGGCGAAGCGTATCTAAGTACATCGCGGCGCTCGGATCCTTCGCGGGGTTGGTGGCGGCCGGCACTTCGTAGACAAAACGCATGAAAAGGGCGCCTTCTTCAGGCTCTTCCAAGCGGGCCGTCATGCGAGAGGCGTTTAATTCCCCTTGGCTCGGCACATCCTGAATGAATTCCCCAGCGGGACTCACATGGATATGGTCTTTAACGGTGAATTCGCCAAAGCGCACTTCACGGGTTAAGTGGAGCGTCCCGTCTTCGTCCTGGCGCTCTTCGACCAGGTTGACGGAATCCATGCCTTCAACGAAGAGCACGGGGTTTCGGGCCATTTCACAGAGCCCTTGAATCAAGTCGTCACGCGTTAAAAGGCTTTCACCACCGAGTTGATTGGGCACATGCACGATGTGCTCATGGAATTTTTCCAACATCACTTTCTCCTCTCTTCTCAACGCACGACCCCGCTACGGCGGTGCCCTGTGATGTAACGCTCCAACCACTGCGAGTAGCGAGAAATTACAAAACTCGTTGAAAAATAAATCAAAACAATGAAGACGTAGCCTTCAATAAAATAGTTGCGCCAGTATGTGTCCCCAAGAGCGAGCGACAAACTCCCCGTCAAATCGTACATGGAGACCACGGTCACCAGGGACGTGTCCATGTAGCACGAGAGGAGCGAATTCACAAACGCGGGGATCACCGCGACCAAGGCCTGCGGCAGGATCACACGGGTGTAGAGGTCAAAGTCCCCTAACCCCAAGGATTTCGCGGCTAAGAATTGGCCGCGCGCAATAGTCTGTAAGCCCCCACGGATGGTTTCTGCCATGTAGGCGCTCTGAAAGAGCGTAATCGCTAAGGCGACGCGCCAGAACGCATCCAAACGCATCCCGTTGGGGAAAAATAAGGGGAAGACAAAGGCGGCGACAAAGAGCACCGTAATCAAGGGAACGCCTCGCACGACTTCAATATAGGCCGTACAAAGTCCCGAAATCACGGGCATCTCTGAGCGGCGACCCAGCGCCAACAAAATCCCTAAGGGAAGCGACGCCCCCATCCCAATCAGGGTGAGAATCACCGTTAACGGTAAACCACCCCAGAGGTCCGGATCCACCGAAGTCAACCCCCAAACGCCCCCTGACATGAGAAGGAAAAAGAGGGCTAAAACCACGACCCAGAGGGCTAAAACCGTGCGGCCGGCTTTACCGTGCCAGAATTTCGGAATCGCCGTGACGACTAACATGAAGGCAATAAGCCCCGTCGCCAGGGTCGGTCGCCAATGCTCCGCAAAGGGGTAGCGACCAAATAAAATCAAACGCCACTTTTCGTTAACAAAGCCCCAGCAAGCGCCCGAGGCTTGGCGGCACGCCTCAATATCGGCCGTCCAAACGGCGTCCACAAAGGCCCAGCGCCCCGCCCAAATCAAAAAGGCGGCAATCAAGGCACCAATCCCCAGGGTCACAAGCGTTGCGCCAAAGGAATAGAAGTACTGCGCTTTGAGTCGAGCCAAGAGGCTCGGATTTCGAAGGGTTCGAGTCATCCTTAGCCTCCTTATAAGGGCGAACGCGTCACGCGACGATTCACCTGGTTCATCACGAGCGACGTGAATAAATTGATCACCAAATAGACCACCATGATGATCAGAATCACTTCAATGGCCTGAGCGCTCACATTAATCGTGGTGTTGGCGACGCTCACCAAGTCGGGGTAGCCCACCATCACCGCTAACGACGAATTCTTCGTCAAATTCATGAATTGGCTCGCCAAGGGCGGCACCACCAAGCGCATGGACTGCGGGAAGATGACGTAGCTCACCGTCTCAAAGCGGGTGAGCCCTAAGGCTAAGGCGGCGTCCCATTGACCCGCCGGCACACTCACCACCCCAGCGCGCACGATTTCTGCGATCGAGGCGGAGGTAAAGAGCATGAGCCCCAACCAGAGGCTTAAAAATTCAGGGGTTAATTGGCTCCCGCCCGTAAGCGAAAAACGGCTCGCATGCGGATGGTCCCACCCGAAGGTCGCGCCCATGCCGACCCACAGCACTAAAAAGCCCACGGCAAAAACGGCAATGGAAAGTAACCAGGCAATTTGGGAGACAAAGACGCGCTTTAAGCGCCAGTAGGCGAGCCCTGCAACGATAGCGCCCCCAACGAGCCCGACGACGACAGCCCACCAGCCCATGAGGGGGCTAGCGTACTGAATCCCGGCTTTGGAGAGAAAGAGCCAGTCACCTAAATGGAAGGCATGGTTACTACGCGGAAGGAGTTCGGTGACGGATAAATAGATCGCTAAGAGGAGCACCAAGAGCGGGATATTGCGATAGAACTCCACATGGGCCGTGCCCATGAAGCGAAGCGCAGGGTGGCGCGACAAACGCATCATCCCCACCACGACTCCCATGAGGGTCGCGGAAATAATCCCGAAAAAGGCTACCCGAGCGGTATTCACAAAGCCGGTGAAGAGCGCGGCGATAAAGGATTGATCCGCCGTAAAGGGAATACTTTTTTCGCCAATATCAAAGCCAGCACGCCCCAGTAAAAAGCCAAACCCGCTACGAATGTTGTTGGCTTCCAGGTTCTCATGAACATTAATCCCAATGCCCACCAGAATGAGCACGCACACCGCTAAGACCACCGTCTGTACCAAGACGGCACGGCGTCGGCTGCGGGCCTGGCGTCGCTGATAGTTCGTGTCGCCAATGTTTTTAGGCATCGTGCTGGTTTTCATGCTCAAAGGGTTCAATCCGGCCGTAGTTGACGACAAGTAAAAGGAAAAAGAGAAATCGGGGTACGAATAAAAACCGGCAAGTGCACTGTCGTTGTCTTCACGTGCCTTGCCGGTTTTTTAGACGACTCGAGAGCGCCGTCTCCCTGCGAGGGTGAGGGCACTCCCTACGAAACGCGTTAGCGAATCGGCTTGGCGTACATTAAACCACCTTCAGTCCAGAGACGGTTCGGACCGCGCGGCAAATTCAATGCCGACTTCGGACCAAAATGCTTCGCCCAGGAATCACCGTAGTTACCGACTTGCTTAATGATACGATAAGACCACTCTTTATCAAGCCCGATTGCCTTACCCATGTCGTCGCCTACCCCAAGAATCGTACGAACATCGGGACTTTCGCTCGATTTACGTTGGGCATCGCAATTCTCACGATTCAACCCCAACTCTTCGGCTTCGATAAAGGCGTTCACCGTCCAGCGAACGATCTGGAACCACTGGTCATCGCCCTGACGAACGGCCGGGGCCATGGGTTCCTTGGAAATCACTTCCGACAAGATTTCGTACTGGCTCGGGTCCTGAGCACGTAAACGCGCCCCTGCCAAGTCACTCATATCGGTGGTGTAAACGTCGCAACGGCCCGACAAGAACGCCCCCTGAACGGCTTCGACCGCATCAAAGACGACGGGCTTAAAGGTCATGTTGTGGGCATTAAAGTAGCTGCTCAAGGTCTTTTCCGTGGAGGTCCCCGCCTGAATACAGACCGTGGCGCCGTCCAATTCCTTCACCGACTTCACGCCCAAGTCCTTAGGCACCATGAAGCTCTGACCGTCGTAGTACACGGCGTCAACAAACATCACGCCCTGCGTGGTGTCGCGCGTCATCGTCCACGTGGTCTGACGGCTCAAGAGGTCAATTTCACCCGACTGCAACGCCGTAAAGCGCTGGGGCGAGGTTAACGGCACGAACTTCACCTTCTTGTCGTCGCCCAAGGTGGCAGCGGCCACAGCACGGCAAACGTCCACGTCTAAGCCTTCCCATTCGCCACGGCTATTGGCATTAGAGAAGCCCGGGGCCGAGGTGTTAACCCCGCAGATGACGTAACCGCGCGCCTTCACGGCGTCCAACGTCGTCCCTGCCTGGGCCGCCCCCATCGTGAATAACCCGGCGACTAAGGCCAACAGTGCATTTTTCTTCATGAATCCCCCTTGTAGGTCCAGAGAGGCTTGACGTGCTTGTCTCGCAAGCATCGTCCTTAAAAGCCGATTGTCAATCTTGAAAAGTTTACCGTGTTCGTCGGGATTCTCCTATAGGAATTACCTTTGTTTAATCTTTTCTAACAACTAAATACAGAAGGACTTTGTCATAACTTCCGTCCTTAAGTAGAAACCCATAAAAACAAAAATCCTCTAAAAATTAGAGTGTTAATACGTCGTGTTAGAATATTCCCATTCTGATTACCCTGATTTTTCTATGTCCCCCACCCTCCAATTCTTCACGCTCCTCATTCTGATTTTCATCAGTGCTTATTTGAGTTGCGCTGAAATCTCTCTGGCCGCCGCCCGACGCACGCGTCTCTCTAGCCTCGAAGAAGAAGGCGATAAGCGTGCACGCCTCGTGCTCGAACTCCAAGAGCATCCGGGTCAATTCTTCTCGGCCATTCAAGTGGGTACCAATGCCATGGCCCTGTTGGGCGGTATCGTCGGGGATGAAACGTTTAAACCCCTGGTGGACGACCTCTTAAAAGGGTGGGTCCCCGAAGCCATCCTCCCGAATTTAAGCTTCGTGCTCTCCTTTACGATTGCGACGTCGCTTTTTGTGCTCTTTGCGGACTTGATCCCGAAGCGTGTGGCGGTGATTCGCCCTGAGACCTTCGCCATGTTGGTGGTGCGTCCCATGGTGTGGATCATTCGCGTGTTACGTCCCCTCGTCTTCGTTTTAGAGCGCGTGTCGGACGCCTTAATCCGCCTGTTGGGGCTCCCCACCAAGCGTCAAGACACGATTACGACGGAAGATATTTTGGCGAGCGTGGGCGCAGGGACCGCCGCCGGCGTTTTGGCCCCTTCTGAAGAAGCCGTGATTCAAAACGTCTTCGATTTGGAAAGCCGTTTAGTCCCCTCGGCGATGACCCCGCGTGAGGACATCGTCTACTTCAAGATCAACGACAGCGAAGAGAGCATCCGCGAAAAGATCATCGCCATGCCCTTTAACCGCTTCTTGGTGTGCGATGGCGACTTAGAGCACATTGTGGGCTACGTCGACTCCATGTACATCTTGCGTCAGGTCTTAAATGAAAAGCCCATCGTCTTTACGCAGCCGGGCGTCATCCAGACCTGCCCCTTCGTGCCTGACAGCTTGACGCTCTCTGAAGTCTTAGAAGTCTTCCAGCGTAGCGGTTCGGACTTTGCAGTCATCATCAACGAATACGCCTTAGTGGTGGGCGTCATCACGATTAACGACGTGATGAGCACCGTGATGGGTGACTTGGTGACTACCCAGGACGAGCAGCAAATCATGGAACGCGCGGACGGCACGTGGTTGGTGGACGGTTCCACCCCGATCGACGACGTGGAATACGCCTTAGATATCGATCAGTTCCCCGAGGACTCCACCTACGAGACCATCGCGGGCTTCATGATGTACATGCTTCGAAAGATCCCGAAACGCACCGATAAGGTGAATTGGGCGGGCTACAGCTTCGAAGTGATTGACGTCGATAACTATAAGATCGACCAGATTCTGGTCACCAAGCTCGACCCCAGCGCAGAGGAAACCCCCTTGGCGGGGCTCGCCGCGATGAAGAGCGAATAACAAAAAAGCCGCAGTGTTTACTGCGGCTTTTTCTTCACCTCTTCCCTTTAGGCCGTCTTCTTCACGGTCTTACGGGTGGTGGTTTTGCGCGTCGTCTTGCGAGCGGGCTTGGCGGCGGGGGCATCCCCCTCGGCGGCCTCCGCCTTGGGCTTACGGGCCTCAAACTCAAAGCCAATCTTGCCGCCCTTTTGCACCACTAAGTAGGCGCTAAAGGCACGGTTATTGCGCTTACTCACGAAGCCCTGAAGCAACTTCGTACGACCGTCACGTAACAAGTCGGAGACGTCTTCCGGCGTGATTTCACGCGAAAGGATGGTCTTACCCATACGGAAGTCACACTTCTTGGTTTTCGAGCCCAAGTAGCGGTTTTCGCAGACGTAGCTTTCGTTAAAGTCTAAGACGCGCGACTGGCAGGCCGGGCACACGCCCACCACGGGGGCTTGCGCCAACGCGTCTTCGTCGACTTCCTGCTTTTCTTCTTCCGGGAAGTCAAACTTCAAGACGAGCTTTTTGGTTTCCTCATCGGGGGCAATCATGAGTTCCGCCTCAAAGGGGAAGCCACGACGGCTCACAAAGCCCGAGAGCGGCCCCACACGCCCCGTCTTGATGACTTCTTCGACTTCTGCGCGGTCAAACATACGACCGGCTAAATGCTTCGGAATGCGGAAGCCACAGCCTTCGTGCGTACAGACAAAGCCGTTGTAGTTTTCAACGAGCTTGCCGCCACACTGCGGGCACGGATTCTGAACGTGATAGGGCTGCGTCAAGGGAACGGAATCGCCTTCATGGCGCTCAGCAGCGCTCACGATCGACTTCGTTAACTCACGAATTTCCTTCATGAATTCGGTCGAGGAGAATTCGTCCGACTCAATGAGGCTTAACTTCTTTTCCCATTCGGCGGTTAAACGCGGATCGCAAAGCGCGGCGCAGTTTAACCCCTTTAAGAGGTCAATCAACTGGAAAGCCTTCGGGGTGGGCATGAGTTCACGCTCTTCACGACGCATGTACTTCTGATCCAGAAGCCCCTCAATAATGGAGGCACGCGTTGCCGGCGTCCCCAAGCCCTTTTCGGCAATGGCGTCACGCAACTCATTGTCATCAATGGTTTTGCCCGCTTTTTCCATCGCACCCAACAAGGTCGCTTCCGTAAAGCGAGCAGGCGGTCGAGTTTCGAGGGCTTCGACAGTGACGTCACGCGCAAAGGCTAACTCACCCGCCATCAAGGGGATGAGTTCGTCCTTCATGTTGCCCGTCTGGCGACCCGCAGGCTCTAACCAACCGGTCTTCACCAAGACTTTCCCTTCCGTTTTGAAGGTGTGCCCTTCCACACGGGTCAAACGCGTGGTGACATTGAATTCGGCGGCCGGATAGAAGATGGCGATGAAGCGACGAACGACCATGTCGTAGACACGCTGTTCGGCTTCCGACAAGTTCTTCGGCAAAACGCCCGTCGGGATAATGGCAAAGTGATCGCTAATCTTTTTATTGTCAAAGACGCGCTTATCGTTTTTCACCCAGTTTTCCGCTAAAACGGTCTTGGCGAAACGCTCGTACGCGGGGAGGTTTTCCAAGTCACGCAAGGTCTGACGAACCGTGTCCTGATAGTCTTCAGGCAAAGCGCGCGCATCCGTACGCGGGTAGGTTAAAACCTTGTGCTTTTCATAGAGCGCCTGGGCAATGGAGAGCGTCGTCTTGGCAGAAAAACCAAATCGGGAGTTGGCTTCACGCTGCAAAGTCGTCAAGTCAAAGAGCGCAGGGCAAGCCGTGCGTTGCGGCTTACTGGTGTCTTCCACCGTCCCACTCTTTTCTCGGCAAAGCTCCGCAATCGCCTGGGCATCCTGACGGTCCCAAAGGCGATCCGCCTTACCGTGGGGGTTGTCGGCACTCTTTTTGAAGTTCGGATCAATCCAGAGCCCCGTGTATTCGCCGCCGGCAATCTTAAACTGGGCTTCGACCTGCCAATAGGGCGTGGACTTAAAGGCACGAATCGCCATTTCGCGATCGACCACCACGGCCAAGGTCGGCGTTTGCACACGACCCACGGTGGTTAAGAAAAAGCCCCCGTTCTTGGAATTAAAGGCCGTCATGGCGCGGGTCCCATTAATCCCCACGATCCAGTCGGCTTCCGAACGGCAACGGGCCGCCGCTTCCAAGGGACGCATTTCTTCGTCGGCACGAAGGGACTTAAAGCCGTCCACAATGGCTTGCTTCGTCATGGACTGGAGCCACAGACGACGGCAAGGCTTCTTACTCTTGGCGGCCTGCATGATCAAACGGAAAATGAGTTCCCCTTCGCGCCCCGCGTCACAGGCGTTAATGACGTCACCGACGTTACGACGACGGATTTCCTTCATCAGGCTATTTAAACGGGGTTCCGTGCGCTTAATGGGCTTCAAATCGAAGTGCGTCGGCAACACGGGCAAATTCTTAAACGTCCAACGACCACGCTTGACGTCTTGGTCTTCAGGCGCTTGGATTTCGACCAAGTGACCGACAGCGGAGCCGATCACCATATCGTCGCGTCGCCAAAAATCACCATCGCGTTTAAACCCACCTAAAGCACGGGCAATATCCCCGGCTACCGAAGGTTTTTCTGCAATTACTAAAGAAACTTTATCGTCCGACATGCGTAGCTTTAAAAAGTTGGAACCAGTTGCCCTAACGAGAACAACCGTGGCCGTGAGAGACGGTCACAAAGAAAACGAGGGGCCTAATGAAAAGCGTTATTGAAACACTAAAAATGAGGCATTGTGCCCTTTATCATAGTGAAAAACTCTTCCAAGGGCGCGAAACTTTATCGCTTCCCCCGTTAAAGATGACAAAGGCGGGGGAAATTGTATAAAATAAATATATCAATCGCCACAATCCCAGAGTTATTACCTATCGTAACGAATGGCTGGACCCTGAGGGCGAATTTTTACTTTTATAATAAGGGGCTATCCCCTACAGGGCTTTGTAAGCGCGGGCAGCAGTCCCTTACCGAGCTCCCTTCATCATTCAAGGAGCATTCACTTGCTTTTACCTATTGTTCAGTATCCCGATCCCGTGTTGGCCGCGACGGCCGAACCGATCGACACCATCACGGATGAAATTCGTGAGTTGGCCGCCAACATGGCCGAAACGATGTACGACGCCCCGGGCGTTGGCTTAGCCGCCAACCAGGTGGGGGTGTTAAAGCGCATCGTGGTGATCGACATCTCGGAAGAGCGTGACGAACTCTTAACGCTCATCAACCCGGAAGTCGTGGAAGCCAGCGACGAGCTCTGCGAATACGAAGAAGGCTGTTTATCGTTAAAGGGCCTCTACGAAAAGGTGAAGCGCCCCGATGAAGTCACCGTTCGCTATATGAATTTAGACGGCGAAACGCGTGAATTCACCGCCACGGGTTTGTTGGCCGTGTGCGTGCAGCATGAAATCGATCACTTAAACGGTGAAGTCTTTATTGACCACTTAAGTAAGCTCAAGAAAGACCGCGCTCGCACGAAGCTTCAAAAGATTCGTCGCAACGAACAGCGTAACGCTTAAGCAGGGTGGCGCCGACAGTGTTCGGTCACCAACTTCGCTAAGGTCGGAATCAAGGCATGCGTCATCACGTGACCCATGCCTTTTATTTCATGGTAGACCGAGTCTTTAATGAGGGCATTGCATTCCCGCCCCGCACGCACGGGTAAGAGCGGATCCTTATCCCCATGAATCACCAAGGTGGGCACACGAATTTGGCGCAACTGCGCACGACGGTCGCCACTCGCAAAAATCGCTAAGAGTTGTCGGCGCTGGGCATTCTGGTCGAGCCCCTCCGAGAGCACAATGTCAGCGACCCGATCGAGTTCTTTATCGTTGGGCTCATAGGCGCGACCCGCTAAACGCGTAAAGTAGCGCTTCACACGGGTGCGTTTCTCCTCCAAGGTCCCTTCGTCCGAGCGGGTAAAAAGAAGCCCTGAGATCACCATGGGGTTACCAAAGCCCGTGACGATGTTGCCGGAGGCCGAACTCATCGACGTTAAACTCGCCACGCGATTCGGGCACTGAAGGGCTAAGGCTTGGGCAATCATCCCGCCCATTGAGATCCCCAAAACGTGAGCGCGACGAATGTTAAGCGAATCGAGCAGTCGCTCAATATCAAAAGCCATGTCTTCGAGCGCATATTGGCTCATGACGGGACGGTGCAAAATCGAGGCGAGCACGGCACGTGCCAAATCTTTTTCTTTGGGACGCACCGCCTCAAAGCGGGTACTTTGTCCCGAGTCGCGATTGTCAGGGCAAATCACCTGAAAGCCCTGGGCAAGAAATTCACGAATCCATGATTCAGGCCACAAGGCGCCCGACATGCCCAGGCCCATTACCAATACAATAGCAGGGGCGTCCTGATCACCATATTGGCGATAGGCATAGTCGATATGGTTGTAGTGCAATACTGGCACGGTTACACGCCTCCCCTTTTTTCCTTCATGACGAATTCTTTCCGAACGTCAAAAACCTTTTTCGAGGTGCATCTATGAAAATCATTTTTGCCGGCACCCCTGAGTTTGCAGCCACCGCCTTGGCGCAACTCATTGAAGCGGGCCATGAGATTGCGCTGGTCTTAAGTCAGCCGGATCGTCCGAGTGGTCGTGGGATGAAGCTCACCCCCAGCCCTGTAAAAACTTTAGCACTTCAACACGGAATTCGTGTGTTGACGCCGCTCTCTTTGAGCATGAAGCGTAACCCCGAGGAAGCCGCCGCGGTGATGGCCGACTTGGAAGCCGTTGAGGCCGACCTCTTAGTCGTCGCCGCCTACGGTTTAATCCTCCCGCAACGCGTTTTAGACTGTGCCAAGGGGATTGGGCAAGATGGCTCCATCAAGGCCTTAAATATCCATGGCTCGATCCTCCCGCGCTGGCGTGGGGCCGCCCCCGTGGCACGCGCCATTGAAGCAGGCGACACCGAAACGGGCATCACCTTAATGAAGATGGAATTAGGGCTCGATACGGGTCCGATGATCGTCAAGGAAACCTTGCCCATTCGCCCTGAGGACACCCACCAGACGTTAATGGATAGCCTCGCGGACTTGGGCGCAAAGATGCTCGTCAGCGCCTTAGAAGCGCCCGAGACGCTCACGTACGAAGTACAGCCCGAAGACGGGGTCACGTACGCTGAAAAGATTTTAAAAACGGAAGCCCCCTTAGACTTTACGCAGCCCGCCAAGGCCGTGGCCGCGCGCGTACAAGCCTTTAACCCGTTCCCTGGCTCGACCTTTACCGCGCATGAGACCTTATGCAAAGCATGGTGCGCCCGTGTGGCAGAAGGGAGCGGGAAACCTGGCGAAGTGTTAGAAGCCAAGAAGCGCTTCGTTGTCGCCTGCGGGGAAGGGGCCGTTGAATTCACGGAACTTCAAAAGCCGGGCAAGTCGCGCATGAACGCCGCGACCTTCCTTCAGAGCGTAGGCATTACCGTTGGTGAGGTTTTAGTATGACCGCCATGAAACAAGCCCCGTTGGGCAAAATCTTGATTGCCGCTTCGAGCGGTCGTTGGCGCTTCCGTCAGGGGATGAGCATTAATGCCACCTTGGCCCAATCGGTTCGCCATTTAGATGGCTCCATGCGCGCGCCCGTGCAGGCCATCCTCTACGAGAGCATTCGAAAGAATGCCTTGATTGACGCCATCATTAATCGTTTAGCCTCGCGAGAGCCTAGCCCTGAGGTGCGTTGCCTTTTAGAGGTGAGCTTTACGGCGCTCTTAATGGGTCAGTACAGTGACTTTACAGTAGCGGACCAAGCGGTGGCTGCCGCCAAGTCCATCCCCGCGACGGCACCGGCGTCTGGCTTTATCAACGCCTTGATTCGTAACTTCTTACGCCAAAAGGACGCCCTCTTGGACGAACTCATGGAAGACGAATCCGTGCGCTTCAATGCGCCGCAGTGGTGGATTGATCGTGTGAAGGCCGCCGCGCCCGAACGTTGGGAATCGGTTTTAACGTTAGTCAACAGCCATCCCCCCATGACCCTTCGCGTGAACCGTCGTTTGACGACGCCGGAAGCGTACTTGGAGGAATTAAAGGCCGCTGGGTTAGACGCCCGCCAAACGGGCCCTGAGGCCATTACGTTAACGACGCCTGTCAACACTCAAAAGCTCCCCGGCTTTAACGAGGGGCTCGTGTCGGTTCAGGACGCGGGCACGCAGTTAGCCGCGGACCTCCTCCCCATTCAAGCGGGAGACCGCGTATTGGATGCCTGTGCAGCACCGGGCGGCAAAACCTGCCACCTCTTGGAGCGCTACGACTGCGATGTTACGGCTTTAGAAATTGATGCCAAGCGCGCAGAACGCATCTCGGAAAACTTAAAGCGCTTAAAGCTCGAGGCCACCCTCAAAGTGACGGACGCCTTGGCGCTCAATAAATGGTGGGATCGCAAGCCCTTTGATGCCATTTTGCTCGATGCGCCGTGCACGGCCAGTGGCGTGGTACGCCGTCAGCCTGACACCCCGTGGTTACGTCGTGAAAGCGACGTAGCGAGCTTAGCCCGTCAACAGCGCGCGCTGATGGATGGGCTCTGGCCGGTATTGAAGTCGGGCGGGCACATGCTCTATGCGACCTGCTCCATCTTCCCCGAAGAAGGCAAAGTCCAAGTGCGAGAATTCCTTTCCCGTCATGAGGATGCCCGAATTGTTGGAACCGCCAAGGTAAAGCAAGGTATGATTACTTTGTTACCCGATGAGCATGATTGGCAGCCCGAGGATGACCTCCCTGGGGTGCATGACGGGTTCTTCTACGCATTACTGCGAAAGGAATAAAGGCGCTCTGTGCGGTTGGACCGACTCTTGAACCGAATGACGCTCACACTGAGCACGATCCTCATCGTGCTCGGTGGACTTGTTGCGCCTAACGTTCAGGCCGAGACGGCCACCCTCATGAATGCGCAGCTCTCGCTCTCGGAGCCGGGCGACGCCCCCGGGCTTTACGCCTCTACGGCCTACGAATTCAACATTCCGCAAGCCTTGGATAACGCGCTCAAGCGCGGGGTGCCCCTCTATTTTGTTCATGCGATTCGCATTTCCAAAGACCGCTGGTACTGGTTCGATCGCAAGATTTTAGAGAGCCGCCATTTAAGCCGCCTCTCCTTTAACCCCATCACGGAGCGCTATCAGCTCTCCTACAACGGGTTAAACAATGACTTTGAGTCGCTCAAACAAGTCATTCCCTACATCAAAAACAATCGTCACTGGCAGATTGCCGCCTCGAACGTGCTTGCGGGCCACCCGACCTATCACGTCGAGACGCGCTTTTATCTGGACACGTCCAAACTCCCCAAACCCATGCAAGTCACGGCGGCGGGCAGTCACGATTGGAACATCGCCAGTGAATGGGAGCCCGTCTCGGTTCCCGCGTCCATAACCGAAGCCCCGTAAGGAAGAGACTATGTCACGTTGGCTTCGGTACACCTTGGTTGTGATTGTCACCCTTCTCGTTATTGGGATCTTTGGGGTGGTCATTCATAGCGCCAACTCCAAAATCTTTGAGCAGTATTTCTCCATCCTCTTGATGCTTAACGTCGGGATGGTGGCCTTGCTCGGGCTCGTCGTTTTAACGCTCGTGGTGCGTCTCATTCGTCGCCTGCGCAAAAACATCTACGGCACCCGCATGACGTTACGTTTAGCGGTGGCCTCGGGCTTAATTGGATTAATTCCGGCCACGACGATTTATTTACTCTCCACGGAAATCGTGGGTCGCAGTATTGATTCGTGGTTCGATACCCGTGTGGAAGGCGCCCTGGATTCTGGGCTCACAATTACGCGTGGGGTTTTGCAAAACATGCAAAATTCCACCGAAGTGGAAGCGGACCGCATTGCGAAGATCCTCTCCAATACGCCGCCCTCGTTGATGGTCTCAGAACTCTCTCGCCTCATTGAAGAAAAGGGCGACCTCGAGGCGCTCGTCTTTACGGCTGGCGGCCAAGCCATTGCGTCAGCGGGCTCTAAACTCCACGTTTTACTCCCCAACATCCCGACGCACTTACAGATTCAGACGGCCGCGACCACGGGGTCTTATAGCTCGGTCGACACCGAAACGTTAGAGAAAACGGACCCCAACGGGACGAAGACGACGGATATGAACGTGCGCGTCATCGTCGCCATTCCGACGCCCAAAATGCCACCCCTTCGACTCGATGGGGGCTTGGCGATTAACCACTCAGAGGCCTCGCAGCGTCTCTTCTTACAGATTATTCGCCCGGTGCCTCAGAGCATTGCCACGAACGCCTCTCGCCTCTTAGACGGCTATCGTGAGTACCAAGAGATGACGCTGAGCCGTGCCTCGCTCACGAACCTCTATAAGCTCACCCTGAGCTTGACCTTGCTCTTAACGATCTTTGTGAGCATGATGGCCGCCCTTCGCTTTGCAAAGCGCACCACGGAGCCGGTACTTCAGTTGGCGAGCGGTACGCGTAAAGTGGCCACTGGGAACTTTGAGCCCATTCGTGAGTTTTCCGGCAATAGCGAAATCAATGAGCTCACCCGAAGCTTCAACACGATGATTGAAGAACTTAAGGACGCTAACGGGAAGCTGCAGACGCAACGCGCTCGTGCCCAAGAAGCCCAACGCTTTTTGGCCCGTATTTTGACGAGCATCTCCTCTGGCGTCATGGTCTTAAATGAAGACGGCGTCATTTTGAGTTTTAACGCCGCGGCGCAGCGCATTTTGTCCGCCCACCCCTTGGTGGAAGGGGCGCTCTTAAAGGATTTCGAACCCGAGCTCGCTCACATGATTGAGCATAAACAGCGTGGGTTCAATGACTTAACGGATAGCTTCAAAAAGGAAATTGAACTGCGTCACGAGGCGGTGACCGTGCCCTTATACGTTCAGGGTACCCCCATGCTCATTGAAAATGAAATGGCTGTCGTCATCGTCTTTGATGACCTCACGCAGTTGATTCGTGCGCAGCGCGTGACCGCTTGGGGCGAAGTAGCCCGTCGTTTAGCGCATGAAATTAAAAATCCCCTGACGCCGATTCGCCTAGCGGCAGAGCGCCTTGCGTGGAAATTGGATGGAAAATTGGCCACCGAACAGGACCAAGCCCTGTTGACGCGAACCATTTCTACGATTACTTTACAAGTCGACGCGCTCACGCAAATGGTGAATGATTTCCGCGAATACGCGAAATTACCAGAGGCGAAATTAGCGCCAATCGATTTAAATGACTTTATACGATCCACGGTTGCCCTCTATCATGAGGGCGGGATCGCCATCGATTTAGCATTAGAATCCCCCTTGCCCCCTATCCTTGGGGACATTGCCCAACTTCGCCAAGTGCTTCACAATCTGATTAGTAACAGTATTGAAGCCTCGGACGATCTTCAAGCCGTACGCATTCGGATTGAAACACAAGTAGTTGGCGGGATTAATGCCCCGAATACAGCAACCGCTGTTAAACTTTCTCTGACGGACAACGGTCCGGGCTTTGATAAAGCGGTTCTGGCCTCTGCCTTTGAACCTTATGTCACGACCAAACCGACAGGGTCGGGGCTCGGTTTACCGATGGTTAAAAAAATTCTCGATGAGCACGAAGCGACCATTCGTCTCGGCAATCTGACGGATGAGTCAGATCAGCACGTTGTGGGCGCCTCGGTGACCATGCTCTTTCGAGCCGTAAAATAACACCAACTAGAGTGCATTATGAAAAAGGTTTTAGTCGTTGATGATGAGTTAGGCATTCGCAGTCTGCTTTCAGAAATTCTGGAAGACGACGGCTATGCTGTTGTCACCGCGGAGGATGCTACTCAGTGTCGTCAGGTCCTGAATCGCGAACGCGTGGACTTGATTCTTTTGGACATCTGGATGCCCGATACCGATGGTGTGACGCTCCTCAAAGAGCTGTGTGCACAAAAGGCACTCTACTGCCCCGTCATCATGATGAGTGGGCATGGCACGATTCAAACCGCCATTGAAGCCACCCGCTTTGGGGCGGTGGACTATTTGGAAAAGCCCATTGCGCTCAAGAAGCTCTTAGAGACGTGTGCGGCCGCCATTAAGTCCTGGGACTACAACTCGGATGATCCGCTCTCTGAGGTGGCGAAAAATAATGCCGCTAAGCTCACGGCCCGCATGAACGAAGGCAATCCCACCCCCGTTCATCGTCCGGCGCATGCGGTCACGGTCGGGGGCAATAGCCACTGCCACTTCCGCATCTCGAAGCCCTACGAAGAAAACCCGTGCATGATCTACCTGGATGGCTATGACATCACGGAAGATCCGACGGCAGCGCTTCCCGTCTTTGAAATCAAGTCCTTAAACCTGACGATCGACTTCAACAAGCCCTATCGTGAGTTCCGTGATGACATGGAACGCGCTTACTTGGCCCTCACCTTGACCCAAAAAGATGGGTCGGTGATTGAATTAGCTCGTCAATCGCAATTGGAACGTACGCACCTTTATCGTAAACTGCGTTCCCTTGGGTTAGATCCCAGCACTTGTAACCATCAAACTGCCCGTGAAACGGGGCTTTGTACGAAAGGCTCGCCCAATTTAAAGACGACGGAGACGTCGTCCGAGTCCTAAGCCCACTTTCAAGGACAACCTGACGGCCGTCGGCTCAACCCCGAACGGCCTACTTTACGCATGAAAATTCTGATTGTCGGCGCTGGCCGTATTGGCAGCTCCATTGCCGAAAGTCTGGTTTCGGAAGCCAACGACATTACCGTCGTCGATACCGATCCGGTTCACTTGGCAAAATTTAAAAACTACGACTTGCAATGCGTGGCGGGCGATGCGACGAGTCCTCAGGTTTTAATGAATGCAGGGGCGCCCGATACGGACATGCTCATTGCGGTCACCTCCAGTGACGAAACCAATTTGGTGGTTTCGCTCCTGTGCGCGCGCATGTTTAATATCCCCACGCGTATTGCGCGAGTACGCAATAGCGAATTACGTAACTATCCGCGCATCCTCAAAGAAGAAGGGTTCGGGGCCACGAGCATTATTTGGCCGGAACTCGCGGTGGTGAACTACCTCACGAAACTCATTGAATTCCCGGCAGCCCTTCAGGTGCAGGAATTCGGCAATGGGCGCGCCAGCCTCTTGAGCGTTCGTGCCCGCGCAGGCGGCCCCCTGGTGGGTCGTCCGATTCGCGACCTCTATACGCACTTGCCGGACGTCCCCGCACGCATCATGGCGCTCTTTCGCCGTAATGAGCGCCGCATCATCGCCTCCCACACCATCATTGAAGCCGGTGACGAAGTCATTTGCCTCTGTGACTCGAATTACGCCGCCAAGGTGATGAATGAATTCCGTCGTGAAGAGACGAGCGCAAGCAACCTCGTGATCGCCGGTCGCCACAACCTCATTGAAGCCTTGGGCGAGCGCCTCCTTGAAGACGGTAAGAGTCGCTTTAATATCAAGATCATTGAAAGCGATGAGGAAACCGCCAAGAGTTTGGCCGACAAATTCAGCCCGCACGTCACGGTCCTTCACGGGGATTTCACCTCGGAAGACGCCTTGAAAGAAGCCAAGGTGGAAGGCTGTGACTTGTTTATCGCGGTGAGCGAAGACGACGAAGACAACATTCTTGGTGCCTTGTTAGCGAAACGAATTGGCGCCAAGAAAAACATCGCCCTCATTAACCGTAAAGCCTACGGGGACTTGATGCAGGGGAGCCAGATTGACGTCACGCTCTCGACCACTACCGCTACCCTTGGGGAACTTATTCGCCACGTTCGACGTGGGGACATTGCCGCGGCCTACTCCATGCGTCGCGGCGTTGCAGAAGCCCTCGAAATTGTCGCGCACGGGGACGAAAAGAGTTCTCGCGTGGTGGGTCGCAAAATCAAAGACATTAAGATGCCCGTTGGGTGCACCATTGGGGCGTTGATCCGTGGCACGGGGGATGACACCCAAGTGTTGATGGCCCGTAAAGACGAAGTCATCGAAACGGAAGACCACGTGGTGGTGTTCGTTCCCAATAAGAAACTCATTCACGACATTGAACAGCTCTTTGCTGTGAGCGTGGGCTTTTTCTAAGCGACGACGGTTATGGGTCAGACACTTCGAAACCTCATACTGCCCTGCTTAAATGCAGCCGGCCCCGTCTACTTATGGATGGGTCTGGCGATGCTCGCCCCGTTATTGGTCTCCTACTTAGCCAATGACGGTGCTGCCCATGGTTTTATTCTGGGGACGCTGAGTGCCTTTTTTATTGGCACCACCTTGATGTACACCACGCGCCAATATAAGCGCGAATTAACGGCCCAACACGGGTTCTTTTTGGTGACCTTAATCTGGGCGTCGCTTCCCCTGATTGCCACGATCCCCCTGGCGTTCGATCGCCCCGACTACAGCTTTGCTCAGCTCTATTTTGAGGCCGTATCCTGCCTCACGACGACGGGCGCTACGGTCATGAATGGGCTCAACCATACGGCCGTGTCCATTAACGGGTGGCGTAGCCTCCTTAGCTGGATGGGCGGCATGGGTTTGATTGTGTTGGCTGTGGCCATTCTCCCGCTCTTAGGCGTGGGGGGTGCGCAGATCATGAAGGCCGAGACCAGTGGTCCCCTGAAGGAAAATAAGCTCACGCCTCGCATTGCGGATACGGCCAAAGCCCTCTACATCATTTACTTAGGGCTCTCGGTTCTTTGTACGATTGCCTACCACTTGGCTGGCATGAGCTGGCGCGATGCCATCATGCACATGATGACCACGGTGAGTCTCTCAGGGATTAGTGCCCATGACGAGAGCTTTGCCTTCTGGGACTCCGCTGCCATTGACTGGGTCGCCATTGCCTTTATGTGGTTCTCGGGCTTTAACTACAGCCTGCACTTTATCGCCTGGAAAAAGCACAACCCCTCGATTTACTTTGGGGACACGGAAGCACGCGCCTGGTCGATTGTCTTAATCGTGGCGATTTTAGTGACGCTCTGGGTCTTGATTTCGCACGGCACGTATCCGGACGTGGAAACGGCGTTACGCTACGTGCTCTTTACGGTTGTTTCTGTGGCGAGTTCCACCGGGTACGCGGACACGGACTTCTCGGTTTGGCCCCTAGGGCTTCCCTTTATGATCCTTGCCATGGCGTGTTTCGCCGCGTGTGCGGGCTCGCCCGGCGGCGGGATGAAGATGCTTCGACTCCTCATCATGCTGCGCCATCTGCGCCGTGAGTTGGTGTCGCTTCTTTTCCCGAACGCGGTAGTGAGCGTCAAAATCAATAACGTCAACATCTCCAACAAGGTCTGTTTCGCGGTCTTTTCCTTTATTTTGATTTGGATTTTGACCTACCTGGGCGGGGCCGTTATCTTCATGCTCTCGGGGATGCCGGTGCTGGAAAGCTTCGCGGGGAGCCTCTCCATGCTCTCTAACGTGGGGATGAGTTTGGGGCAGTTGGGGCCCAACGGCAATTACGCCTGGCTCAATGACTTCCAATTGATGGTGTGCTGCTTCTTGATGCTCGCTGGGCGTTTGGAAATCTTTACGCTCTTTGTGCTCTTTACCCGCACATTCTGGCGCGCTTAATGCCCCAGAAACGAGAAAAGCGCTGATTCACTATCAGCGCTTTTTTCATTGTCCGTAAGGGTTTAGGGCTTCCCCCACACCACGGGCACATCCTTTTTAATCGAGCGACGAATCATGTCCTGTAAGGGAACCAATCGCTGATAGAGGTGAACGCGTTCTTCACGCTCTTTTTTCAAGACCGGGTCGTCATTTTCAAATTCCGCCTTCAATTCCTCGGCACGGCATTGACGCTCGCGGTCTTTATCGAGCGCCTCCAGGCGATCCAATTCCGCCAGAATCCCCGGGAGATCTTCAGGCGCCCAAGCGCCTTCGCCGACCCACGGTTCCCCTAAGAGCTTGAAAATGCCACGGGCGGTGTCTTCAAACATAATGAAGGGCCCCGTCGCACGGGAAGAAAAAGCAACTAACGCCATAGCGACCTCGTTGAAAAGAAGGTAAAGAGTGAATACCTGAAGTTTAACACCGCCACCGCGCCCACTACAGGGGGAAAAGACGCGCGGGGGAACAACTCTTTACACAAACCCCAACTTTGAAACCCTTTCCTTTTCACCCAAACGGCGCATTATTCTGAGCGCCTTCCTCGCTTTCTCTATACACTGTCCCCCAAGAACACTGTTGATGATGTCGACCCCGTTTAACGAAACGATCGGGTCGCTTGTGAAGAACGATACTATGACGAACTATTACGACACCCCCCTCAATGATGAGGAATTCGTGGAAATTGGCGAATTGTTAGCCGAAATCCCTGAACCCTATGAACCCATGGAAGCCGATGCCATGGACGGGTACTTAACGGCACTTTTGCTCTTGCCGGAAGAGCCCGGTCCCTCCAACTGGATGCCCTTTGTGTTTGACGCGGAAGGGCGCGCTGAAGCGGTCTTACCTGACGAGAAGGCACACCGTCGCTTAGAAGAGTTGGTGTACCGTCGCTATCGCTCCTTGGACTGGGATTTGGCGCACACCAAGATGCTCGATCCGATCATCTACCCCATCGAAGACGAAAAGGGTCGTCCGGTGCGCGGCTTTGACTCGATCGCCGCGGTCACCCCGTTTGCCTTGGGCTTTTTAGAAGCCTGTGAGCGCTTCCCTGGGCTTCGTGAGCACGACGATGAACTCGTCTCGAGCGCCCTCTTAGGGATCTTCCGTCACTTGCCCGAAGAATTGATCGGGGACCTTGCTGCCATCAAGGAAGATTTAGACCTTGAAAGCCCCTTGGAAAACCTGGACCAAGCCGTGGACGATATCGCTGCATCGGTTGCAGAAATCGCGTCCGTGACGCGTGGCTTTGCCTTGGAAACCCAAGAGAAGAAACCCTTTAAGAAGCCCTTTAATGCCATGAACGGCAAGCACGGTCCTAATGGCCGTCCGAAGGGGCCGAAGCAGACCTATAAGCGCAAGTCCTACTAAGAGAGAACGCCAGATGGGGCCAATGCCCCCATCCACACAAAAGGGCACCGATGGGTGCCCTTTTTGTTTATTGATTAACCGGGTTCGAACGCCGACCCAACGGCCAACGCCTTAGTGCTCGGTCTTCCCCATTTCGCGAGGCGTTTCGTTATCCGCCTCGCCCAAGCGCGTCAAGTAGCCTTCGCGTGCGGTAAACCACAAGAGCACGATCACGGGCACCCCCAAGAGGGCCGTAAACGTGAAGAAGAGCTGATAGCCCCACGCGCCCACTAAAACCCCCGAGAAGCCCGCGAGGAATTTGGGAAGGAGCAGCATCAAAGAGCTCAAAATCGCATACTGCGTCGCCGAGTATTCGCGATTGGTAAGACCCGACAAGAACGCAATGAAGGCGGCGGACGCCAACCCCGACGCTAAGTTGTCGGCGGAAACCGTGAAGATGAGCATCGTGAGGTTATGCCCCATGCCCGCCAACACCGAAAACAAGAGGTTGGTGCCCGCGGTTAAAAAGGCGCCCAGGATCATGGTGCGAAGTACCCCAAAGCGAAGCACCACCACGCCCCCGATAAACGCCCCCAAGAGGGTCATCAAAACGCCAAAGACTTTACTCACCGCAGCGACTTCCGCTTTGGTAAAACCCATGTCCGCGTAAAAGGGATTCGCCATCACGCCCATGACGACGTCACTAATACGGTAAGACGCAATAATCGCCATCAATAGAATCGCCACCCACCCAAAGCGAAGCGTGAAGTCTTTAAAGGGGGCGATTAAGTGGGCTTCAAGTCGCGCCACAAAGCCCGTTTTTTCCACGGTCTTTTGAGGACTTGGGGGTTCGTCCGCCGTGAGCACACTCACCACGCCCACCAAAACAGAGGCGCTCATCACGAGGTAACTCACCTGCCAAGCGGTATAGACGTACCCTGCCTCGCCCGCGGCCGCCCACGCGGCGACGACCAGGGCGCCCGCGCCCGACCAGATCATGGCTAAGCGATACCCCGCCTGATACATGGCCGCCAAGGCCCCTTGGGTGTTCACATCCGCCGAATCAATGCGGTAGGCATCGAGCGCAATGTCTTGCGTGGCTGAGAAGAAGGCCGTTAATACCGCAAGCAAGGCAAAGCGTTCAAGGTGCTCTGCCGGGTTGGTGTTGGCTAATAACGCCAGGGACACCATCAGCCCCAGTTGCGCAAAAAGAAGCCACCCACGACGGCGTCCAAAGCGCGCCGTTAAAAAGGGCAGGGGCAGGCGGTCTACCAAGGGGGACCACACCCATTTAAAGCCGTAGACCAAGCCCACCCAACTCATAAAGCCGATGGTCTTTAAGTCAATCCCCGCCTCGCGCAACCAAAACCCTAAGGTCCCGATCACCAACAATAAAGGGAGCCCCGAGGAAAAGCCCAAAAAGAACATCCTCAGGGTGACGGGTTTGGAATAGAGGCGCCAGCTCTCGCGCAGGGTATCAGGAATCATGACGGGGGCGTCCTCAAGGGTTAAAGAATGTCCGAGCGCTCAATCCAGACCCAATCCCCTTCTTTGAGGGTGTCTGGCATGACGTAGTTGCCTACGCTCACACGATGAAGCGCTTCCACTCGATTGGAGCAGGCTGCTACCATGCGCTTCACCTGATGGTATTTCCCTTCCGTGAGGGTCAATAAAAGGGTGTTGGCGTCGACCTGTTCCACGGTCTTGGCTTTGACGGTTTGCTTTTCGTCCGCTAACAAAACGCCCGCCAAGAGCTTTTCGCAAGTCCCTGGCGCCACCTCATGCTTACAGGTCACCTTATAGACCTTGTCCACATGGCGCTTGGGGTGCGTTAAACGGTGTAAAAGCGCGCCGTCATCGGTAAAAAGCAATAACCCCGTGGTATCGACGTCTAAGCGCCCCACCGGCTGGGCATTACGCTTACGCAAGGGGCTCGGCAACAAGCTCATTACCGAGGGGTTGAACCCCGGCTTCATGGAGCATTCATAGCCTGCAGGCTTATTCATTGCGATGATGATGGTATCGCGCGCGGGCCACGAGCGATCGCGCCACGTGAGCCAAAGCCCGTCGGTTTCATAAACGGCGTCAGCATCCGTCTGCGGGACGCCCTCAATTTCCACAGCGCCCGACATCGCTAACTGCTCGCAGTCGTAACGCGTGCCAAACCCTTGGGTGAACAAAATATCTTTCAGTGCTTTTTTCATGCTTCGTTAATCCAGTTCGTAGACCACGGTGAGGGGGGCATGGTCAGAAAACTTTTCATCGGGGTAAATCGACGTAGCAACCGCCTTGGCGGCCACTTCGGGTGTGGCGATTTGGTAGTCAATACGCCACCCAACATTCTTGGCGCGGGCCTGCCCTCGCTGACTCCACCAGGTGTACTGATCAGGACGGGTATCGAGCGTACGGAACACGTCTACCCAACCGTGGTCGGTAAATAAGTCCGTGAGCCATTGACGTTCTTCCGGCAAAAAGCCCGAATTCTTCAAGTTCCCCTTCCAATTCTTTAAGTCGATCTCTTTGTGGGCAATGTTTACGTCCCCGCACAAAATGACCTGGCGACCCGAGGCTTTTAAGGCATCCAAGTGAGAGAGCATCGCCTCCAAAAAACGCATCTTCACGTCTTGGCGGATGTCCCCAGAGGTCCCCGACGGGAAGTAGCAAGAAATCACCGTCACGTCCCCGAAATCGGCTTCAACGTAGCGCCCTTCGCTATCAAACTCGGGGTAGCCAAAACCGTAGCGCACCGCGTTGGGCGTACGCTTCGTCCAAAGACCGCACCCCGAATAGCCCTTTTTCTCTGCACAGTGGAAAAAGGCCTCGTAGCCTGGCAACGCCTTTAACTCCGCAGGAATATCCCCTTCCTGGGCCTTTAATTCCTGAATGCACAAGACATCCACGTCTTGCGTCGCAAACCAGTCAAAAAAGCCCTTCTTATGAGCGGAGCGCACGCCATTGGCGTTAAACGACATGACACGTAAAGCAGTCACTAGAAAAAATCCTTATGGTTATTTGCCCATGGGGTCGCTGAAATCGTTAGAATTTTCCAAGATTTTTCAGGGAGTAAAACTATGTCGACCTTAGCACAACGATTTATTGCGTTTTCGATTGAAGAAAATATTCTTCGTTTCGGTGAGTATCAGACCAAAGCGGGTCGCTTGTCACCGTATTTCTTTAATGCAGGACACTTTAACACTGGTCGACGTTTAGAGCGCTTGGGCAATTTTTATGCCGAGGCGCTTTTTTTCGCCATGGACCATGACCATTTGCCCGTCGACATGATTTACGGGCCCGCCTACAAAGGCATCCCCTTAGGGGTTTCGGTCGCGATGAGTGCGGCACGCCTGGGGCGCGATCTCCCCTGGGCCTTTAATCGTAAAGAAATTAAAGACCATGGGGAAGGTGGTCAATTTGTGGGCGCCCCCTTAAAAGGGAACGTTCTCATCATTGACGACGTGATCTCCGCGGGCACCTCGGTCGGGGAGTCCGTTGAACTCATTCGCCAAGCGGGTGCCAACCCCGTGGGCGTTCTTATTGCGCTGGACCGTCAAGAGCGCTCTGGCACCGACACGTGCTCGGCAGTTGAAAGCGTGAAAGCGCGCTTTGGACTTCCCGTCTACAGCATCGCCAAGCTCGATGACCTCCTTGGGTTTATCGAGGGCGAAGGCCCCTTAGCCGAGTCGGCACGCCCCTGGAAGGAAGCGATTCGCCGCTATCGCGACACGTACGGTACCCCTTAAACAAAATGACCCCCGTTGTTAAGACGGGGGTTCATTTCGTTGGGATAGCCCGCTCGGACTTTAAGCCGCTAACTTCTTGCGAAGGAGCTCATTGACCTGAGCCGGGTTAGCCTTACCGCGGGTCGCCTTCATGCACTGACCCACTAAGGCGTTAAAGGCCTTTTCCTTACCCGCGCGGAACTCGTCCACGGACTTCTGATTCTTGGCGAGGACTTCATCGATGATGACTTCCAACGCGCCCGTATCCGAAATCTGCTTCAAGCCTAAGCTTTCGATCAAGGCGTCGACATCGCTACCTTCACCCTTCCACATGGCTTGGAAGATCGTCTTCGCGCCCTTGTTGTTGATGGTGTTATCGGCAATACGCTTCAAAATGGAGGCCAACATCGGGGCGGAGACCGGCGCCTGGGCAAAGGTCATGCCTTCGACGCTATTAATCATGGCGGAGACTTCACCCATCATCCAGTTCGCAGCGACCTTGTAGTCGGAGACTTCCTGGGTTAAGGCCAAATAGTAGTCCGCAATGTCACGGCTCGCCGTCAACACGGTGGCGTCGTATTCCGGCAGACCGAAGTCTTTCTGGAAACGCTCACGAAGCTGATGGGGCAATTCCGGCATGTCAGCCTTCACGCGATCGATCCAAGCCTGGTCCACGACGCACGGCAGCAAATCGGGATCGGGGAAGTAACGGTAGTCCATGCTGTCTTCCTTGACACGCATAAGACGCGTTTCGCCCTTGTCCGGATCGTAGAGGCGGGTCGCCTGAACAACTTCACCACCGTCTTCGATCAATTCGATCTGACGACGCACTTCGTAGTCCACGGCTTCCTGGAGGAAGCGGAAACTGTTGAGGTTCTTGATTTCGCAACGCGTGCCGAATTCCTTCTGACCCACGGGGCGAACCGAGATGTTGACGTCACAACGGAAGTTCCCTTCCTGCATGTTGCCGTCCGAAATCCCTAACCACGTCACGAGCGTGTGAAGGGCCTTGGCGTAACCCACGGCTTCCGCCGCACTACGCATTTCCGGTTCCGTCACGATTTCCAACAACGGCGTGCCAGCACGGTTTAAGTCAATGCCCGAGCACCCCGTCACGAGACCGTGAACGGACTTCCCAGCGTCTTCTTCCAAGTGCGCACGAGTTAAGTTCACCGTCTTGATGTAGGGCTCGCCCTTAGTCGGTTCCACCATGAAGCTGAGCTTGCCGCCCACCACGATGGGGAGCTCAAACTGGCTGATCTGATAGCCCTTGGGCAAATCCGGATAGAAATAGTTTTTACGGTCAAAAACCGACTTTTCAGCGACCTTGGCGTCAACGGCTAAACCAAAGCAAATGGCACGTTCAACGGCACCACGGTTTAACACCGGTAAGCTACCCGGCAAGGCCATGTCCACCACGCAAGCGTTGGTGTTGGGGGCGTCCCCAAACTGACGCGGGGCACCCGAAAAGATTTTGGAGTTCGTCGAGAGCTGGACGTGCGTCTCAATCCCGATAACAACTTCCCACTGCATACGTTTTAGTCCTTGCTTCTCAATTAATAACCGGTCGGATGGCGACGATGCCAATCCGTGACACCCTGCCAGGCGTGCGCCACCGACAAGAGGCGCGCTTCCGTGAAGGTTTCACCAATGAGCTGGAACCCAATCGGACGACCGTTGGAGTGCATCCCACAGGGCACACTCATGCCCGGCAACCCAGCCAAGGAGGCGGGCACCGTGTAGAGGTCGGAGAGGTAAGCCGAGACCGGATCGGCGTTCGCGCCGAAGTCATAGGCCGTCCCCGTCGTGATCGGGCAAAGAATCACATCGACGTTCTTAAACGTCTGGTGGAATTCTTCCGAAATCAAACGACGAACCTTCTGAGCCTTCAAGTAGTAGGCGTCAAAGTAACCGTGCGAGAGCACATAGGTCCCGATCATGATGCGGCGCTTCGGTTCATCCCCGAAGGCTTCCGTACGGGACTTGCGAATCATGTCTTCGATGTCGGTGTATTCCTGAGCGCGGTGACCGTAGCGAACCCCGTCAAAGCGAGAGAGGTTGGTACTGGCTTCGGCACAGCACACGACGTAGTAAACCGGCACGCCCAATTCCGCCATCGGCAATTCGATGTCGACAATTTCAGCGCCCAATTCACGGTACTGTTCGATCGCAGCTTCAATCGAAGCGCGCACTTCCGGATCTAACCCTTCGCCCATCCACTTACGGGGCACGCCAATACGCAAGCCCTTCACGCCGTCGTTTAAGTGACGCGTAAAGTCTTCCGTCGGACGATCCACGCTGGTGGAATCATTGGGGTCAAAGCCAACCATAGCCCCTAAAGCCATGGCGCAGTCTTCGGCCGTGTGACCTAAGAGACCGGCGGTATCCAAGGACGAGGCAAAAGCAATCATCCCGAAGCGAGAGGGACGACCGTACGTGGGCTTGATACCCGTCACGCCCGTAAAGGCAGCCGGCTCACGAATGGAGCCACCCGTATCGGTACCCGTGGCAATCGGGCAAAGGCCAGCAGCCACTGCGGCGGAGGACCCCCCGGAGGAGCCACCCGGCACCGCCTGGTTGTCCCAGGGGTTGAACACCTTACCGAAGGCGGAGTTTTCGTTACCCGAACCCATCGCGAATTCGTCGCAGTTGAGTTTGCCCAAGCAAACCATGCCGGCTTCCTTGAATTTCGCCACGACGGTAGCGTCAAAGGGGCTCATGTAGCCTTCGAGCATCTTACTCGCGGCGGTCGACGCCCATTCTTTGGTCACAAAGATGTCTTTATGCGCCAAGGGGATCCCCGTTAAGGGACCGCCCTTACCTTCGGCGATCAAACGATCGGCCGCACGGGCTTGCTCAAGGGTGACTTCAGGACGAACGTCCAAATAGGCATTCAAGTCCTTATGGGCTTCAATACGAGCTAAAAAATGTTCGGCCAATTCAACAGCCGAGATTTCTTTGGCGGCAAGCATCTTGGAGAGTTCGCTTACCGTCTTAAAGGTCAAATCGTTACGCATCCCATTCCCTTATTCAATAACCTGCGGCACCAAGAAGCAACCTTCTTCCTGACTCGGGGCATTTTTCATATTTTCAACACGATTGTCCGTTTCCGTTACCTTATCGTCACGCAAACGTTGCACGCCGTCATGCGGGTTGGGCATGGGTTCAATATGATCGGTATCAACGGCACTGATACGCTCGATCATGGCAAAAATGTCGTTCAACTCAGCACGAACCTTTTCGGTCTGCGCCTCAGTCAATTCGATCATGCCAAGCTTTGCGATACGATGAATATCGTCCATGGACAGAGACATAACGTTATTTCTCTTTTTTGGAATTGGGGGAAAAGAAGCAGTCAGTGCGAGGCAGTTGAAACATTCTCAAACAACGAGGGGCTTAACAAACACAACTTACTACTCCAGTAAAGGAACGTTTAGTTTATCATTATTAAATTATCCAGGGGTCGTGCAAAACCATGGACGGTAAGCAAAAAAACACCGCCTATTCGGATTTCTTTCCCCTCTCATGGACCTCCTTCTTAGAAATATAACGATCGACATGTTTGGACTTTTTCGCAATTACTTCTCCAATGACCTGGCTATTGACCTGGGTACGGCCAATACGTTGATTTATCAGCGCAGCAAAGGGATTGTTCTGAATGAGCCCAGCGTTGTTGCGATTCGTCAGGAAGGCGGTCCCAACGGTAAGACCACCATTCATGCCGTGGGTCACCAGGCTAAGCAGATGCTCGGTCGTGTGCCGGGCAACATCACGGCCATTCGTCCGATGAAGGACGGCGTGATTGCAGACTTCACCGTGACGGAACAAATGCTCAAGCAATTTATCCGCATGGCGAGCCCCTCGCGTCTCTTTGCTCCGTCGCCTCGCATCATCATCTGTGTGCCCTGTGGGTCCACACAGGTGGAACGTCGCGCCATTAAGGAAAGCGCGTTAGCGGCAGGGGCCTCTGACGTCTTCTTGATTGAAGAACCGATGGCGGCTGCCATTGGGGCCGGGCTCCCTGTGAGCGACGCGGCGGGGTCGTTAGTCGTTGACATTGGTGGCGGCACCACGGAAGTGGGCTTGATTTCGTTGGGCGGCATGGTCTACGCGGGCTCCGTTCGCGTGGGCGGTGACAAGTTTGACCAGGCCATCATCAACTACATCCGTCGCAATTTCGGCATGTTGATTGGTGAACCCACCGCTGAAATTATCAAAAAGAAGATTGGTTCGGCGTTCCCGGGCTCCGAAGTGCTTGAAATCGAAGTCAAGGGTCGCAACATCGCTGAAGGCGTGCCCCGTACCTTTACGGTTCACTCCAACGAAATTCTCGAAGCCTTGGCTGAACCCTTGAACCAGATCGTCGTGGCCGTGAAGAACGCCTTGGAAAAGACGCCGCCGGAATTGGGCGCCGACATTGCCGATCACGGTTTGATGTTGACGGGGGGCGGTGCGCTCCTTCGTGACCTCGACTTACTCTTGAAGGAAGAAACGGGTCTGCCGGTTCACGTGGCTGAAGAGCCTCTGAACTGCGTCGTGAAGGGTTGCGGCATTGCTTTAGAAAACATGGACAAGCTCCACACCGCGTTCGCGGCGGGCTAATCCCTGTTTCGCCTATGGAATACGGTCCTCCGCCCTTGTTTCGACAAGGGCTTTCTGCCCGAATCCGCTTTATCGTCTACGTTTTGGTGTCCGTCGTCCTGATTTTGGTCGACGGACGCTTGCGTACGTTAGATAGCTTTCGTAGTACGGCGGTGAGTTTCACCACGCCCCTCTACCAATTCGTCCAATGGCCCTTCCAAGCCATTAAAGCGAGCGAAGGCTACTTCGTCAGTAAAGTTCGCTTAAAAACCGAAAACGACGTCTTAAAGACGGAAAACGAGCACCTTTTAACGGAATTAGCGCGTTTTCGCACGATCCAAGAGGATAACGCTCGTCTGCGTGCCCTCTTAGGCGCCGTTGAACCCGTCAATAACCAGATTGCCACGGCCGAAGTTATCGGACAAATGCCCGATCGCTTCACCCGCCGCATTTTGATTAACGCGGGGGATAAAGACGGATTGCGCCCCGGCATGGCTGTCCTCGCTCCCGGGGGCGTATTGGGTCAAGTCGCGCGCACCGTGGCCCACCAAGCCGAAGTCACCTTGTTGACGGACCACCGTCAGCGCTTAGCGGTTGTCAACCAACGCACGGGCAAACTCTACGTCCTCACGGGCTCGGGGGAAGATCTCTTAGACCTCTCCTTTGTGCTTCCTGAAGATGACATTCAGGTGGGAGACACGCTCGTGACCTCGGGGAAAGACCACCTCTTTCCGCGTGCGGTCGCTGCGGGCACCGTCACGGCTACGTCGCACGCGCCTGGTGAAACCTATCAAAACGTCACGGTCAAACCCAGTGCCAACTTAACGAACGTCCAGTTCGCGGCCATACTTTTGAATCCGCCGACCGTGGATCCTGCTTTAACGAAAACCGAAGATACGACGAACCGCCGTCGGGGACGTCATTAACCCATGAATCGCTCACCGATCTCGCTCTCTGAGCCTGGACATCAGCACCGCCATCTGCCCCCACCGGCCCATCCGGTGTGGATCTTTGCGACGCTGTTTTTCAGCTATGGGCTCAATTTGATGTTCTCGCTCTTTAACCAAGTGTGGTTGCCTGACGTGTTGGCGCTCACCTTGGTGTACTGGGCGATTTATCAACCGCGTGTGGTGGGGATGACGATTGCCTTTGTCTGCGGGCTCTTAATGGACGTGCACAATGGGAGCGTCTTGGGGCAGCAGTCGCTCGCCTACGTGACGCTTACGTACCTGGCTCTCATGATGCACCGTCGTGTGACGTGGTTTGGGGCGGGCGGTCAAGCCTTACACATCCTCCCGATTCTGCTCATCTCGCAGTTAATCGTCCTCTTGATTCGTCTCTGGTTTGATGGACTCTGGCCTGGGATTTCGTGGTTTTCGCAAAGCTTCACCGGGGCCTTAATGTGGCCGTTGGTGATGTGGGCGCTCTCGAGCCCACAACGCCGTCGCAAGCCCGAAGACTAATCGAAGTAAGGGCCTGCCATGGGATTTGATTTCAAAGAACAAGCCCGCGAGGTTCGTCCCTTCCGACTGCGTTTACTCTTCGCATTTGGGGTCGTGCTCGTACTCTTTCTGGTGCTCTTAGGGCGCCTGGCGTGGTTGCAGATCATCAGTCGCAACACGTACGAGGAGCGCGCGGAGAAGAATCGCACCATGACGATTACCACCCAAGGGCCGCGCGGCACGATTCAAGACCGCGCGGGGCGCATCATCGCGAAAAACGTGATGAGCTACTCCTTGGAAATCATTCCCGATCAGGTCAAAAACCTCAATCAAACGATTGATGAGTTAAGTGAGATCATCCCGATTACCAAAGGGGATCGCCGTCGTTTTCGCCGTCTGCGCGAAGACTTGCATCGCTTAGATTCCATTCCCATTAAGCAAGACCTCACCGATGAGCAGGTCGCCACCTTTATCGCCCAGCAGTGGCGATTCCCAGGCGTGCAGATCGCCCAGCGTGAGCATCGCGTCTACCCCTTTGGGGCCTCGGGCGCACACTTCTTGGGCTACATCGGCTCGCTCTCGCAACGCGACCAAGAGCGCTTAAAGGCCGAAAACCAACTCGCCGACTACGAAGGGGAGCGTGAAATTGGGAAAGTGGGGTTAGAACGCGCCTACGAGCGTGAACTCCATGGGACGCCTGGTCACGAAACCTTTGAGGTCACCGCTGGGGGCCACGCCGTGCGCACCTTGGCGCTGGAACCCGCAAAGCCCGGTAAAAACCTCACGGTATCCATCGACATGAATCTGCAAAAAGTCGCAGAAGAAGCGTTGGGCACGCACCGCGGTGTGGTGATTGCCATTGCCCCGAAAACGGGGGAAATTTTGGCGTTCGTGTCCATGCCCACCTATGACCCCAATCTCTTCCCGGGGGGCATTGACCCAGAGAGCTGGAATGAACTCAACACCTCGTCGAAAAAGCCCCTTTTAAACCGCGCCATGCGTGGGCTCTATCCGATTGGCTCCACCTTTAAACCCTTTATGGCGTTAGCGGGTTTGGATGCGGGGGTGACGACGGTTGACAAGGTCATCAACGACACCGGGGTCTTTACGCTGGGGAAACATAAATTCCGCGACATGGCCCGTACGGTAAAGGGGCCGTTATCCTTGAAGCGCTCCATTGCCATTAGTTCGGACGTTTACTACTACTGGCTCGCCACCGAATTAGGGATCGATGCCATCCACGCCTTCATGAAGCCCTGGGGCTTTGGTCAGAAGACGGGCATTGACTTAGTGGGGGAACAAACGGGGATTTTGCCCTCGCGCGAATGGAAGGAAAAGCGCTTCAAGCAGCCCTGGTACATGGGGGATACGCCCTCCATCGGGATTGGGCAAGGGTATAACGCCTTTACGCTTTTGCAGCTCGCCCACGCCACCGCGACGATTGCGAATCGCGGTGTCGTTATGACCCCGCACTTGGTCACCAAGATCACGGAACCCATTACGGGATCGGAAGAAAAGCGCTTTGTGAAACCAAGCCATACGATTCCCTTGAAGCGTGCGCACCTCAATGCGGTTATTGAGGGGATGCATCAGGTGACGACCTTGGGGACTGCTAAACGCGTCTTTCAGAATTCTCCCTATCCCGTCGCTGGGAAAACGGGGACCGCGCAGGTGGTGGCCATCAGTCAAGATGACGACATGAAGGGGAAAAATCCCAAGGACCGTCGCTATCAGGACCATGCCCTCTTTATCGCCTTTGCCCCCGTAAAGAACCCCGAGATTGCCGTGACGGTACTCGTGGAAAACGGGGGCTTTGGGGCCGCGACCGCCGCCCCCGTGGCACGCACCGTGATGGACTACTGGTTAACGGGGAAAAATAGTTTGGGATTGGAGCCGTCTCCTGGCTCCCCCGCCGCCCGCTTATCGCACGGTAAAGGACATTAATCATGCGTCACTTTTTTGGCTTTTTTGTTCGCCACGTCGTGACCCGCCTTGTGCGCATGGACTGGCTCCTTTTTATGACGGTCGTGGCCATTTCCACGATTGGGCTCATTGCGCTCTTTTCCGCGGGGATGCAAATCCCGTGGCGTATTCACGATCAGGTGCGAAACGTGATTGTGGCCGCCGGCGCCATGCTCTTTGTGACCATGATTCCCGTGCGCGTCTATAAAACGATTGCGGTGCCCCTCTTTCTGCTGGGGTGCTCGTTACTCGTGGCCACCCTTCTTTTTGGGATTACCGTCAAAGGCGCCACCCGTTGGTTAGAGGTGGGGGTTCGCATTCAGCCCTCGGAAATTTTAAAGCTCGCCACCCCCTTAATGCTCGCGTGGTTCTACCAAAAGCGGGAAGACGTCACGGGGTGGGACCATGTTTTGGCCTTCTTTATTTTGGCCATTCCCATGGCGCTCATCATGAAGCAGCCTGACCTGGGCACCTCCTTAATGGTGGCCGCCGCGGGCTTTGGGGTGATTTTCTTCGCGGGACTTGATCGTCGCGTGATTATCGCGGGGATTATCTCTGGGGTAGCGGCGCTTCCCGTTATCTGGACACTCCTTCACGACTACCAGCGCCAGCGCGTCTTAACGCTTCTCGACCCCACGTCTGACCCCTTAGGGAAGGGCTTTCATATCCTTCAAGCCTTGATTGCCATTGGCTCTGGGGGCTTTACGGGGAAGGGCTGGACAGAAGGCACCCAAGCGCACTTAGACTTTATTCCTGAAAAGACGAGTGACTTCTTATTTGCGGTTTTCTCGGAAGAATTTGGCTTTGTGGGGAACCTCGTTTTAATTTCGCTCTATGCGCTTTTGATTGGACGCAGTTTCTACATTGCTGCCATGGCCCCCACGCGTTTCTCGCGCCTGTTGGCGGGCTCCATTGGGGTGATTTTCTTTGCCTACAGCTTCGTCAACATGGGGATGGTCAGTGGCATTCTCCCCGTGGTGGGCGTACCCTTGCCCTTTATGAGTTACGGGGGGACAGCGCTCCTGATTCTGGGGATGGGCACCGGGATGCTCCTTTCCATTTCGGCGGAATCTCGCCAGAAATTTTTACAGAGTTCACTATGAAAAAAGGTCTCTTAGCCTTAGGGCTCGCACTGAGCACACTCTTAGCGGGGTGCTCCTCGGTTAAAACCGGTCACTTCTACCAAAACGATGGACCACCTACCCTGGCACGTAAGGGGCAGGCAGCCACCCAAATCCCGAAGATTGAACCGTTTCGCACCGCGACCCTTCGTCCCTACACGGTCTTAGGGAAGCGCTATGTGCCCTTAAATGGCGACTTGCCTTACCAGAAGCGCGGGACCGCGAGCTGGTACGGGAAACAGTTCCACAACAAGAAGACCGCTACGGGTGAGCGCTACGACATGCATGAACTCACGGCCGCTCACCCGACGATGCCCCTTCCCAGTTACGCGGAAGTGACGAACTTGGATAACGGCAAAAAAGTGATCGTGCGCGTTAACGACCGCGGTCCCTTTTTGCATGGTCGCTTAATTGACCTTTCCTACGAAGCCGCGCGCCAGTTAGGCTACGCCGACAAGGGCACGGCACGTGTGGAAGTGAAACGCCTCACCTTCGCTGACATTCGTGCGTTACGTGAAAAGTCGGACCGTCGTGAGCCGGTGGCCGAGCCCCAGCCCCTAACCGCGCCCGAAGCGATTCCGTTAAAGGCCTACGTGATCGAAACGCCTGTGGTGGCTGAAAATATTCCAGAGCAAGTGCCGGTGGGCACGGTGCCCGTCGCCCCCGTGACGGTTCAGCCTCAAGCCCCCGTCTTAGATAACGAAATCGTCGCCGTGACGCCCACCCCCGTGAGCTCGCCCTTTAACGTGGCCTTGCCCTCGGGTCCCTACAGCGTGCAGCTCGGCGCCTTTACGGATCGCGAGCGTGCTGCGGACTTTTTAGCGCACACGCAAGCCGTACTTGCCAGCCAAGATGTGAAATTAGGCGTACGCTTAATAGAGCGCCAAGGGGTCTTTAAGATCGTGACCGACAAGACCACGACCCCAGAGGCCGCGCGCGCGTTAGTGAAACCGTTGAATGTATTGCTGGGGATTCAGGCCTTTATTACGCGCCTTTAACTCCAGAATCGAAAAAGGATCGTTGTTATGTTGATTGATTTAGCCCGTTCTCATTGGGAAGGGGATGCCTTAGAAGGTCTGAAAGACTTTATTCGTTTACCGTCGCTTTCCACGGCGTTTGATCCCGACTGGCGTGAACACGGCTTTCTCTTAAAAGCCTTAGAAAACGCCAAAGCCTGGGGGGAGAAGCACTTCCCCGACGGGACGTTTGAGATTTTGACGGACGAGAAGGCCCCGCCCGCCCTCTTCGTGGACATCCCAGGGACGCGCACCGATGAGCATAACCCCGCCTTTTTCTATGGGCATTTTGATAAGCAGCCTGAAACCTTGGTGGACGGCTGGGAGCCCTTTAACCCCATCATTAAAGACGGGATGCTCTATGGGCGTGGGTCCGTTGACGACGGCTACAGCTTCTTTACGGCGTTAACCGCCTTAAAGACGTTGGATGACGCCAAACTGCCTCGTCCGCGTGCCACCGGGCTTTTTGAAACCAATGAAGAGTCGGGGTCGGCCGGTTTAGCCACCTACTTAAACCAGATTGCCCCGCGTGTGGGGTCCCCTGCCTTTATGGCCATCATTGACTTGGGCGCTCAGGACTACGATCGTCTGTGGCTCACGCAGTCGTTGCGTGGCACCTTAAATTGCACGGTCACGGTTAAGGTCTTAGCGCACCCCGTGCACTCGGGGATGGCGAGCGGCCTGGTGCCGGACAGCTTCCGCATCTTGCGCCAGCTCTTAAACCGCGTAGAAGACCCGGAAACGGGGGCGGTGCGCTTAGAGAGCTTCAAGACCGAGCCCGACGAAAAGACAATCGAAGCAATGAAGTCGTTACTGCCCACCTACAACGCCCGTGCGGGCTACCAGTGGGCGGGGAGCACCCAGGCGATGGGCGACGGCGCGCTCTCTACCTTGCTCACCAACACCTGGTACCCCACCTTAACGGTGGTGGGCGCGGACTTGCCGCACCCGAAGAAAGCGGGCGCCTTGATTCACGCCGAAAAGTCGTTACGTCTCTCGTGCCGTGTGTCGCCGGGCGCTAACCCGGAAGCTGCCTTTGAAGAATTAAAGACGGTCTTAACGACAAACGTCCCCTATGACGCCGAAGTGACCATCACGGACGTGGAATATTCCCCTGGCTTTATGGCGCCCGCCTTTGAGCCCGCGTTCCAGCGTGCGGTAACGGAATCGGCTCAAGCGTTCTTTAACGCGGAGCCCGGCCACATCTTCTGCGGGGCGTCGATTGGGACGTTACGTAACTTCCAATTGACCTTCCCCAAGGCACCCTTTATCAATACGGGTTCCATGGGGCCGGGCGCCAACGCGCATGCGCCGTTTGAGCACCTGAACTTACCCTATAACGTGAAACTCACGGCCTTCTTTGCCGATTTGTTAACGAAGATCTAAGGACCCCCTATGCGACGCGATTGTGTCACCCAAGTTATCGTTCAGTGGGCCAATGGCGAGTGGGATAACTTTGCCACCCGTTTTGAGGCCGAACGCTATATCAATGCCATGCTCGAGGAGCTCGATATTCCGGAGAGCGCTTGGCTCGAAGACATGTCGGGTCGCAAAAAGTGGGACTACGATATCGTCGACGAAGAAGGGCAAATTCATTTAGTGGACTAAACCGATGACTTGCGAACTCTGTACTGAGAATCACCCGAAGCACTGCTTTTCGACCCCTCACTTCTACGTCATTGACGCGGGGGACGACAATTTCCCCGCCTTCCTTCGTGTCGTGGCGCGTCGTCACGTCACGGAAATGACGCTCTTAACAGAAGAAGAGCGCCAGGAGCTGATGACGGTCCTCTTAACGATTGAAGCTCTTATGCGTGAGCGCCTTCGGTGTGACAAGGTGAACTGGGCGCAGTTTGGGTGCGTCGTGGCGCACTTACACTGGCACATCACCGCGCGTTGGAAGGACGATAGCTTCTTCCCCGAGACCCCTTGGGGTCGTGCACAGCGCCCGGTCGATCAAGAAAAAAGCCACCAGCGCCGTGAAGCGATGATGGCTTTGATCGAAGAACTTAAAGCAAAGTTCGCGTAAATTAACGACAAACTTCTACGTTTTCGTTAATCGCATCCCCTAAGGATTCCACAACCTTCCCTTCCTCCGGGGTTAAATTGTGGAACAACAAGCGCACCGTCGGCGTCGTGTCGACGGTCGCTTTTTTAATGGCTAAACGCGTCAGCCCCAAACGTTGCCCCGCGCGTAACGCCCAGTCATGCGCTTCCCATTCCGTCGAGAAATGGCGAAGCGACACATAGCGCTCACCTTGTTCATCGGTGAAGCTCTGCGCTAAGGCTAAGCCCTTTTCTTGGAAGAGTTTGACCTCACGCTCCTGATCGTCACTCGTCGCAAAGGGGCCCACGCACACACGATAGTCGTTCGGGGTTTCAACGGGCTCAATAAAGACTTTGCTTACCAAGTGATGCTTTTCCAGGTCCGCATTTAACTGCGGCAAATGGCTTTCCTTCATGGGACCCATTTGGTAGCACACTAAGGGTTCCGTCGGCGTGGGTTGCGGGGCTTCATCTGACGTTTCCGTCTCAGGCGCCACCTCTACATCACGCTCCAGGGCGACAGCTTCAGCGGGCTGAGCGGGGGCGGCAACAGTATCCTCAACCAATTGAGGCGCTTCGGGTTGCACGCGCTCTACCTTTTCGGGTTCCGTGTAGGCTAAGCCCTTAACCGTGACGCTCAAAGCGGGCACGGGGGCGTTAACGGAGTCCGAAGCCTTCTGAGTGGAATAAAACCCCCAGCCGCCTAAGGCGAGAACCCCAAGGGTGGCTAAGACCGCAATAGCACGCATCCTGTCCTTTCCTTATTTGTTCGCATGAACGTGAGCGGCGAGGCCGCGCAACACCAAGTTGTGTCGCAGATCCACGTTCGGAATAGATTCTTGTAAGTAGGGGGCAATCCAACGACCCGCGCCCCCGGCTAAGAAGACGCGCGGCTCCAGGTTGTGATGACGCATGGCATCACGTGCACGCAAAATCATCCCCACTTGGCTATCAATAATCCCCGTCTTAATGGCTTCCCCCGTCGAGCGCGGGAAGTCTTGATACGTTCCCAACTCGGTCGGCAACGACGGCAACTCACGCTTCAAGGCATTAATCATCATCGTGGGGCCAGGCGCAATCCGCCCACCACGATAAAGGTACGTACGGGTCTCGGGATCAAAGCACACGGAGTCCACCGTGGTGGCGGTGCCCGTGTGCACCACGACCATTGAAGACTCTTCACCGAGGCTCGCTGCCCCGACGGCCGCATACCAACGGTCCGCCCCTAATTGACGGAAATTGGCATAACCATTCTTGACCGTATAGTCCGGTCCCTGAAATTGGGACTCGGGGCCCGCCCATCGCCAGTGAAAGTGATGTTCGTGAAAGAACGTCGTGAGCATGAACGCAATACTGGGGGCCGCCACGGTACAACCGAAGATGTAGCGCGGCTTTAAATCCAACCACGTATTACAGAGTTCTTCTCGAAAATTCTCCGCTCCGCGATGCACGATCGTGTGCGGATTATCTGGTTCTTCCAATACCGACCACTTCAGGGCGGTATTGCCAAGGTCAATTAATAAAACGGTCATAAGTGAAGAATTATTGGTTCGTCACCCTACGTGACGGGTCATTGGGCAGAATTGTACCGCTCATCAAGGCCATTGTGCCCGTAGACGTTTGGAGCCGTAGGTGGCCCACTGGGTTAATCCCTAGAACGGTTCCCCCTACCACCTGATTGGGGCCCTCGACGTGTACATAGTCCCCATGGAAGGCATCAAACTTCGCCCATTCTTCACAAACCTCACCGCTTTCACGCTCAACTTCTGCCAAAATCGACGAAATCACATCGATAAAGAGTCGAGAAATGACCACCGGTTCGAGTTCTGCCTGAGATTCAAAAAGCCCGGTGACGGGCCAGCCGTGTGTGGTTTTCGAGACAAAGCCTAAGAGGTTAAGGCCAACACCGGCGACAACCACGGCGTTCCCGGCCTTGTCTTTAACGAGTTCGCAAAGCACCCCACCCGTTTTCGCCCCGTAAAGCCACAGGTCATTGGGCCACTTCAAGCCCACGGGTAAATCTTTCGCCCGAAGCGCTTTCGCAACGGCTACCCCCACTTTTAATGGAAATAGGGCTGGATTCGCGCCTTTTGCGAGCGGAATCGCTAAAGAAAACAACAAACTCGGTTTGGGATTCACCCAAGCGCGCCCATTGGTGCCGCGCCCTCCCGTTTGATGGAAGGTGAGGAGGATATCTGGTTTCGTTTGTACCTGACAGCGCACCAACGCCTTTAAGTCATCGTTCGTGGACCCCGTTTCGTCCAAGATCTCCAACATCAAGCCCGCCTCTCGCGCCAAACGCATGGCGGTAGCGCGGCAAAAGTACGTTGAAGACGAAAGGGGCAGTGGGCGCATTGAGTACTCCTAGAAGGTCAGGGGTCAGGGCGTGAGAGAAAGGTCACAACGGGTACAATACTCAAACGATACACCATCACTCCCTGAGCGCCCATGATGAGGTTAAAAACTTTTTTACCTAGGCTTTTTCTCATAGGTCTTCTATGCCAGGCGACTTGCGCCCCGGCCACCACCTGGCTCTTGGAGGATGCGGTCAGCCACACGGTTTTGTCGGAAGAAAACGTGGAGACCACCCCCGCAACGCAAGGGCTCACCCCCTTGATGGCGCTCTATGTGCTCTTGAAAAACACCCCTGAGCCCAGTGCCGAGGTACTCGATTGGGCGCAAGCGACGTTTATTTCCCAAAGCCCAGAAGCGCTGGATGGCTTGATTCACGCCACGGGACGCCGTCCTGAGTCGCTATTGGACGCGATGAACCAAACCATGAAGGCCTGGGACTTGTCGATTCGCTTTGAGTCACTCTCTGCCCCCATTAAAGCCACCCCACACGAACTCCTTAAAGCGACGCAAGCCTTTTTAACGGACTTCCCGTATGTGAAAGGGTGGAGCACGCTCTCGCGCAAGAAGATCGGCAAACAAGTCTTTGAAAATCGTGCCCGTTCACTACCTTTACTCGGCACACAAAGCTTATTAATCCCCTTGGGAAATGAACAAAGTGCCCTCATATGGGTAGCTAAGAGCGAGCCACCGGCGCGCACCTTGTTCATGATTGTGTTGGATGCGGCCTCAGAGCGAGACCTCAACCAGCGCGTTTTAAAAGAAGTTCAAACGGGGCTCTATGACTGGAGCACCTTTGAAGTGCATAAAGCCCGAACGCCCTTAACGGCGTTGCCCGTTTACGGGGGCAAGCACCCCACCGTTAACGTGGGTTTAGCCCAGCCACTTTGGGTGTCACTTCCCCATTCGGCACTGAAAAAAACGCAAACCGATCCCTTTATAATGAAGCTCCTTTACGAAGCCCCTTTGATGGCACCGCTTGAAAAGGGCGCCCCGATCGGAACGCTTCAATTAGAAGCCCCAGGACAAGCCACACGGCAACTCCCGGTCATCGCACTCGATGCGGTTCAACAAGATGGACGATGGCGTCGGTTAATCGATACGTTAAAACTGATTTTTAATTTCAATAGGTGATATTTTGACTGATAAAAACACCCAGCCCGAAACCGTAACGCCGGAAGAAGAAAGCGTCATGAAGTTCCCGATGGACTTCCCCGTCAAAGTGATGGGCTTGACCTCGGAAGACTTCGTGGCTCAGATCTGTCAGGTCGTGCACAAGCACTACCCGACCTTTGACGAAAGCCTCAATCAGGTGGACTACTCCAAGACCAAGAAGTACACGTCCTTGACGGTGACGGTAACGGCTAACTCCAAGGAAGAGCTCGACGCCCTTTACCTTGAATTAACGAAGCACCCCTTAGTGAAGGTAGCGCTTTAATGCCTGAGGTGTCCCGCTTTCAGGCCTGGATGGCCTTTATTCGACCGAAAACGTTTGGGGTGGCGGTGGCGCCTGTCATCGCAGCGCTCGCCTTGGTTGCCTTAGAAACGCACCAGGTCAATGGACTCATTGCACTCTTTACGATGAGCATTGCGCTCGTGATGCAGATCATTACCAATATGGAAAATGATTTGGGTTACACGGAACGCAAGGCGGAAGTCGGCAATCGCAAAGGGCTTCCTCGCGCGACGGCAAACGGTTGGATTTCGATCCCGGTTGCGCGCTGGGCCATCCGCGTCATGATGGGGGTGGGGCTCCTCAATACCCTTCTCTTGGTTTACTGGGGCGGTTGGGGCTTTTTAGCCATTGGCGTGGCCTCTATCGTGGCGGCCTACACCTATATGGGCGGTCCTAAACCCATTGCCTACACGCCTTGGGGCGAATTTACCGTCATGCTCTTTTTTGGCTTGACGGCCGTGGTGGGCACCTACTTCTTGCAAACGCATACAGTATCCGTCGCGTCCTTACTTTTAGGGCTTGCGTTAGGTGCCATTGCTGCGAGCGTCTTAGCGGTCAACAATTTCCGTGACCGTGAGCATGACCTTTCAGTGAATCGCCACACCTTGGCGGTGGTGCTCTCGGAGACCACCTTCCATCGCATCTTTGCGTTGAACCAGCTACTCCCCTACCTCTTGGTGGGCGTCATGGTCGCGATGGATCCCCAGCTTCGTTGGGGGTTACTCACGTGGGCAAGTCTCCCCTTAGCCCTCAAAGGCATTCGTGAGATTAAAACCCATAAGGGCTTGGCCTTGAACGACGTGATGTTTGGCTGCATTAAGCTTGAACTCGCCTTCTCTGCGCTCTTTGCCATCGGGATGCTTTTAGGCACCTGGGCCTAAAAACAAAAGAAGCCCTGGAAACGATGCCAGGGCTCTTTTTATGTCTAATTTGACAACGCGATTATTTCACGTTCGGCGGATTCTTATAGTTCGAGAAGCGATCTCGAATTTCCTTCGGACTTTCGATATTGAAGCAAAGCTTCACCGCGCTCACGCCCGAGACGTTGGCCGTCGCGCGCGCCGCCAAATCCTGTTCGTACGGCGTCACGATCCCCATCAAGTAAACGGTAGAGCGTTCCACAATCACCTTCATCTGCTTTAAGGGCACATCCTTGGTGGCTAACAAGGCACTACGCACCTTGGTCGCTAAGAGCGTGTCACTTAAGCGCTGGCTGTTTTCCGAGACCGGGCCCACCTTCAATTCATTCTGTACATGTAAACAGTCAGGCTGTTGGCTGGCAATGGTCCCCGCACGCACCTTATCGGCTTCCGTAGCGACTTCCCCCGTTAAGAGCACTTTGCCGCCGTAGGCCGTCACCGTGATATGGGACTCAGGAAGCTTTTCGCGAGCAATGTCGTACATCGTTTCTTTTTCGAGCACTTCGTCATTGACCATACGACCCGACGTACGACGATCGGTTGCCACCGTAGCGGTCGTTAAGGCCACACCCCCAAGAATCAAAGGCGCACACCCCGTGGTGACATAGCTGGCACTCAAAGCCGCTAAGACTAAAACACTCTTTTTCCACAACGTCATATATAAATCACTCTCAGTGTTAAGGGAGGCGAAGGCGCCCACGTCCTTAGTCATCATCTCATTTGAAAAAAGAGCGAAGCCAAAACTCGGGCCTCTACTCGATTTTTCAAACCACTCTGCCCTCGATTGTACCCCCTCAATCTCAGGCTGTCGGATTTTTTACCCATAGTGACATCCTCTCGGCGCTAAGACGCAGGGAATCATGTTCTCCCTTCTTTATAGAGGATGGGTTCTTCTATCCGTCACATTGTTCTAGCGCTAAAAGGAAGTTTTCTCAGCGTTGTGACACCCCCCGGGGGTTGATGGGGCCAAAAGCACAAAAGTGGACGCAAAAATGTAGACAGAAAAGTGGACAACTTTGTGGATAACTCTATCAACTTCTCAGGCGTTTTGTGAATAACATTTTTGTTTTGACTTTTAGGCGAAAAGTCATTCACAATGAATCCCGCGTTATCAACAGGGTCTAACGACGCTTATCCACAAACTTGTCCGCAAGCCAACGCAACCGCCCCCAACTCCCAGCGGGAGTTATCCACAGAAAACGCGAAACCTACTACTAACTACTACTAATATAGAATTTAAAACAATAGTAATTAATAGGGTGATGTGGGAAAGAGGGGGTGAAAAAAGACGCTTAAACCCAAAAAGCGTACCCTTTTGAATCTAAGCGTCTTGAAAGTTCTTGTTAATTACTTGTTAGTAACTTGTTGATTTCTGATGTTTATTAGAAATTCGTTACTTCGTTTGGGCTCATTCACTGATTGTGAGCCCCACCTCGGTCCCATCTAAGGACGCCTGAGAAGCCCCCCAGATGTGTTTCTCGATGTTCATGGCTCCTGCCACCATGAAGGCGCGTCCAGCGTCTCTGAGTTCTTCTACGAGGTCGTTACGGGGTTCTAACCCCTCTGTGACCACGACCACTAATTCGTCGGCCACTTCAAACCCTTCAGGAATGACGTAAGGCGTTTGATGAAAGACTTTGTAGTCCCCATCATCAGAAGAGCGCTGCAACAAACGAATGTGGTTGTTGTCGATGTTGCTCACGTCCGCGTTTTCAAACGTGCGCATCCCATTCATACGAAGCCAACTCAAATCAAAGTAGCGGCCAGACTTTAAGAGTGCGCTCTCTAAGGTTTCTAACGATTCCCCTGTAATTAAGTAAACAGAGCGATCGGAGGTGAAAAGTTCCGGGACCACGCCCAAGACCCCACCACGGTGGGCACGCGGGTCTCCAATCCCCCAGGCTTTGAGCCACTCTTGGCGGGCATGGGTCTTCTTGGGGCAGAAATAGCGCGCAATATCCAAGGCCATGCTGTTTTCACCCAGAATGGCAATGTGACGGCGACGCGTCCACGTGGACTCAAACAAGTCTTCAAAGGTGTAGACGTTGGGGCTATCAATCCCAGGGATATCTGGGATACGCATATCGGTGCCAGCGGCCACGATGATTTCACTTTCCGGGGCGTGTTTAACGATCCAGTCGTAGGAGACGTGCTGATTCTTGATAATCGTGACCCCGGCTTCAACGAGTTCGGCTTCACGAAGTTGAAGCAAGCGCTCAATGCTGTCACGCCCCGGTACCCCCGTGGCTAAGCGGTAGAGCCCCCCTAAGGCGGCCCGATCGTCTACCAAAGTGACTTCACGCCCTAAACGGGCACACGTTAAGGCAGCACTCATCCCTGCTGGACCCCCACCCACGACCAAAACGGGGCGCGGGGAGTTGGGACCATGACGCTCAACGCGCTTTTGGGCTTCTTGGCATTTCCAATCCAAGCGTGTCCACTTCGCTAACTGCTTGTGGGGCGAATCAATATCCGGGCGCGCATGCTCTAAATCGTCCATGCGGTACTTATTCACCCATTGGGCGTCCGCCACGATTTCGCGATCCACTTCGACTAAAGCTGTGGGATGCGTCTCTAGATATTCATTTAAGCGCTCTGCCTTGGGTAACCCAAAGCCAAAGAAGATGGGGACGCCCGTCTCTTCACTCAACGTCGACATGAAGTCAAACCAGACCCCAGGGGGCGTGAGCTCCGTGTGCGCGGGGACTTGGTTGCGACCCAAGCCAATCTCAAAGGAGAAAGCATCGACCCCGACTTCTGATAAGCCATTGACTAGGCTCACCAACTGCGCCCAGGTGGTGCCGTTGGGCACTAAGTCGAGTAACGACACACGGTACGTAAGAAGGGGTTCAGGCCCCAACTTGCGGCGTAACGCTCGCACTAAGCGCTTCGGGAAACGAAAGCCCGTTTTAAGCCCCCACTTGTCGCCACGTTGGTTAAGCGCAGGCGACGTGAAGCAATTCAATAACGAACGGTGCCCCGCGTAGAGTTCCACCCCGTCAAAGCCCCCTTGATGGATGGCACGATCGGCGTGGGCGACGAACTTGCGAATTAAGTAGTCGGCCACCATCCCAGGGGTGCGCCACCCCGTTCGCTTCGTCTCGGGATGAACAATCGTTGAGGCGGCGAAATTCAAGGGGTGGAGGGCGTCATTGCCGTTATGGGTAAGCTGAGCCAAGACCTTGGTGTCGAGCTCGTGCAGGGCGTCTGTGAGGCCCTTAGCGCGTCGCCACCCAAAGAGCGTGGGACTTTTATCGAGCAAACGACGGCGCCCCGATAAATCGATGGCATTTCCCCCCACGATCACAAGACCCAATTGGTCTTCAAGCGCACGGCTTCGGTAGTAATGGATGACGTGCGGCTCGTGATAGCGCCCGGCTTCAAAACCTTGCGCCGTCGGGCCCATCACCCAGCGATTCTTCAGGGTGTGGCCAGCGAGCTCGATGGGAGAAAAGAGGTGCGGATAAGTCATTTACGCGAAAAACTGTTGCTTATGAATGCCAAAAGGAACCAAGACGCTAGGGATACGACCCGAGGCTTCTTTGAGGTGGCAGTACTGATCGTCAAAGAAGATATGGGGCGAAATTGATTCCAATAAGGGCAATTTGTCGAGCCCGTCTAAAAAGTAGAGTTCCACCGCGCGCATCCCATAGGCTTCACGCAGCGTGGTCATTAAACGTTCACAACTGGAAGCCCCTCGCGCCGTGACAATGGCAATGCGAAACGCCGGTTGCAAATCCCCCGTGGAGGAGGCCAGACGGCTCACTTCTTGGTTTTGTAAGAAACTTAACTTCTTAAAGAGCATCGCCAAGGGACCCGGCTGATGCGGAATCTGTGCTTTGGCCTGTTCATGGGCGTTAAAGCCGTCCAGGCCTTCTTGCTGGTAGCAGCGTTCACTTTCGTCGTCCGCAATCACCCCGTCAAAGTCAAAGGCGATACGAAGGGGGGAATCTTCCTCTTCGTCGGCGAGCGGCAAGTGTTGGGCGTGCATGATGAGGCCCGCGGGCTTCCCGTTGGCAATGGCCTCATTGACGGTGTCAGGATTGGCACTCAAAAAGAGGTCAATCTTCATAGCGTCAATCATCCCGAGCGTGGGCTGCCCCGAGGTAAAGGCCCCCATGTGCACGGGGAGATTTAATTCACGACACGAATTAAAGACGCGCTGCCCCGTCTCGGGCGAATTCTTACTAATCACCGAAACCCGAACGACCGTCTTCCCAAAGAGGGTATTGAGTCGCAAGAGTCGGCTAATAAAGGGAAAGGCCACCCCCGGCGTTAAGCAGTCATCGACATGCGTTAACTGGTGATCACGGTAGGCTTTGTAGCCTTGGTTTTTGAAGATCTCGTGCTCTTTTTCTAAGTCAAAAAGGGCGCGCGAGGTCACACCAATATTGAGGGGTTCAAATTTCTCTAGCATGACCAGTGGTCCTCCCATACGTGAAAAAAGGGACAGTCCCGAGGGACCGCCCCTCGTTTCCTGTTAGGCGTCGATATTGCCCGCAAAGAGCGCATTCGTTTCGATGAAGTCGCGACGGGTTTCCACCACGTCACCCATCAACATCGAGAAGATGGCGTCGGCTCCGGCCGCATCTTCAATACGGACCTTGAGCATGCGTCGGTTTTCAGGACGCATCGTGGTTTCTTTAATTTCCTGCCACTTCATTTCACCGAGCCCTTTATAGCGGGTACGGATCAAGCCCTTTTCGGTATTGCGCAGTAACCAGTTGACGGCTTCCCCGAAGTTCTTCACGGTTTGCTCGTCCTTGGGTCGTGCAATGCGAGCGCCTTCACCAATTACCCCAGAGAGCTGCTCAGCGCTTTCCTGGAGCTTGCGGTAGTCGTCGCTACGAACGAATTCCGGCGTAATCGTCGTGGTGTGCCAGTTGCCGTGGCGCAAGCGATGAATCTTAAGTAAGTACTTTTCTTCCTCTTCATCAAAGACGCTTTCCACCTTGACGTTGGTATCACGCATTTCGGTCTGAAGCGCTTCGGCACTCTTTTCCGCTTCGAACGTGTTTTCTAAGTTAATGCTCACCCCAGCGGCAATGGCCATCAAAGCGGCCTTGTCAATGGCGCCTTGCAAGCGGGCAATGACTTCGTTGGCCTGGAGGTATTCATTCACCAAGACTTCTAATTCGGAGCCACGGATCGGGGTGTCCGCTTCCACGGCAGCCGTGTCGCGATAAAGACGCGCATCGTCCAAGGCTTTACGCAAAATGAAGTCGCTCATTTCGCGTTCGTCCTTCAAGAAGACGCCCGGATCGTTGGCATTCTTCTTAATCTTGTAGAGCGGCGGCAGTGCAATGTAAACGTGACCGTTTTCAATCAACTGCGGCATCTGACGATAGAAGAACGTCAAGAGCAACGTACGAATATGGGCACCGTCCACGTCCGCGTCAGTCATGATGATGACACGGTGGTAGCGCAACTTCTCAATGTTGAAATCCTTGCCGATATTGGTCCCGAGGGCCAAGGTGAGCATACGGATCTGTTCACTGTCGAGAATCTTGTCTTGAGCGGCCTTTTCCACGTTCAAAATCTTACCGCGCAAGGGCAAAATGGCTTGGAACAAGGAATTGCGCCCCTGTTTGGCCGAGCCCCCGGCGGAGTCCCCTTCCACCAGGAAGAGTTCGCTCTTGGCGGGATTCTTTTCGCGGCAGTCCGCAAGTTTCCCAGGCAGCCCACCGCCCGTGAAGCTCTTACGGGTGATATCACGCGCCTTACGGGCAGCTTCACGCGCACGAGCGGCCGAGACGATCTTGTCGCAGATGATCTTGGCTTCGTTGGGGTTCTGTTCCAAGAAGAGTTCCAACTCGCGTGCGACCACTTCTTCAACGGCAGGACGCACTTCGCTGGAAACTAACTTGTCCTTGGTCTGGGAGCTGAACTTAGGCTGCGGCACCTTCACCGACAAGATGCAGGTGAGGCCTTCACGCATATCGTCGCCTTCCGGATCGATATCGTTCTTTTTGCCAGCCTTCTTACCGAAGTCATTGTTGTTGATGTAGTTCTTGAGCACACGCGTCATCGCGGCACGAAGCCCCGTGACGTGGGTACCGCCGTCGCGCTGCGGAATGTTATTCGTGTAAGCGGACAACACTTCGCTATAGCCGTCTTGCCACTGCATGGCGACTTCGACTTCAATGGGCACCCCGTTGGATTCCACCGTTTCCTTGGCATGGAACACCTTGGGGTGGATAACGTTACGGCTCTTATTCTTGAATTCCACGTAGGCGATGAGCCCCTTATCCGTCTGGAGGTGGGCTTCACGTGCGGTGCGCTCGTCCTTGAGGTCAATGACAACGCCCGTATTCAAGAAGGAGAGTTCACGCAAGCGCGAGAGCAACGTGTCGTAGTTAAATTCCGTGACGTGCTCAAAGATGGTCGTATCCGGCAAGAAGTGCACTTCGGTCCCACGACGGTTGGTGGGGCCCATCAACTTCATGGGGGAGACGAGTGTCTCTTCACCCGAGACCGGATCCTTTTGCATTTCTTCGATACGGTCCTTGACGACACCTCGAGCAAACTCAAGGGAGCGCGCTTCGTTGTCGCGACGAACCGTCAAGCGTAACCACGTCGACAGGGCGTTCACACAGGAGACCCCTACGCCGTGCAAGCCGCCGGAGATCTTGTATTCGTTGCTGTCGAACTTGCCCCCAGCGTGCAATTCCGTGAGCGCGATTTCCGCGGCCGAGCGCTTCGGCTCGTGCTTGTCGTCCCACTTAATCCCCGTGGGAATACCACGCCCGTCGTCCACGACGGAAATGGAGTTGTCCGTGTGGATCGTGACTTGTACTTTGCTGGCGTAGCCGGCTAAGGCTTCGTCGATGGAGTTGTCCACCACTTCGTAGACCAGGTGATGTAAGCCCGAGCCGTCAGCCGTGTCCCCGATGTACATCCCGGGGCGCTTACGCACGGCTTCTAAGCCTTCAAGAATCTGAATGCTTTCAGTGCCGTACGTGATTGCCTTCTCTTCTTTAGCGGGCGTCTCCGTCGTTTCAACAACGGTTTCGCTCGTTTCCATATCGGCCATAGTTTTAATCCTGTATTCGTTGGGTGTTGTGTTCTAAAAATCGCTGAAACGGGCGCTGTTGGGGCACCCGTTCTCCTAAAAGGGAAGCGATTAGAGGCGCATCGGCATCACGACGTAGCGGAAACGATCTTCGTCGTTGGGCATCGTGATGAGAACACTGCCTGAGGCGCTAGCAAAGCTAAAGTTCACGTCCTTATTCTTCAGGTTCGTGAGCACTTCAACCAAATAAGTGATGTTAAAGCCCATGTCTAAGACGTCATGCGTCCACTCAATGTTGAGCGTTTCGTCGGCCCCTTCCACGTCATTGTTGACGCTCTGAATCTTGAGTTCGTTGTTATTTAAGATCCAGCGAACGCCATTGAACTTTTCGCTCGTCATGATGTTCACACGGCGAAGCGAGCCAATGAGTTCTTCACGGTTCAAGGTGATGAGGTGGGGGTTGGAATCCTTGCTGGGGATCACACGACGGTAGTCCGGGAACTTACCTTCGACGAGTTTGCTCATAAAGAGGACGTCGTCGAATTCAAAGCAGACCTGCGTGTCCGAGAAGTGCAACTTCACCGGAGTTTCGTCTTCAGGCAAGATGCGGATCAATTCACGCACGGTCTTGCGCGGCAAGATGGCTTCGATATTCTTGCCCGAATCTTCTTCGAGGGCTAAGTCGCAGCAAGCCAAACGATGGGTGTCGGTAGCGACCGCACGCACAGCACGATGGTCCACGACTAAGAGCACCCCATTTAAGAAGTAGCGCACGTCTTGGTTGGCCATCGCAAAGCTCGTCATCGTCAAGAGATAACGAAGCGCGCGGGCTTCCACCGTCAAGTCGGTGTGCCAGGGGTTGGTCTTCAAAATCGGATAGTCCGCAGCGGGCAAGGTCTTTAACTTATAGACGCGACGACCACTCGACACCGTCAAGGTGTCCTTTTCGAACTCTAAGCTCACGGGGTCCTTGGCGTTTAAGGCACCAATGATGCTAGCGAGCTTGCCCGCAGCCACCGTGTATTCGATTTCCCCAGCGCCCGGCGCCCCCAAGTTCGTCGACGTGGAAATCTGGATATCCAAGTCGGTCGAGGAGAACTTCACCGCGGTGTCGTTTTGTTGAATCAAGAGGTTACTTAAGATGGGCAGCGTCTGACGCTTTTCGACAATCCCTTCGACCATCTTGAGCGGCTTTAAGATTTCTTCAGCCGTAGTGTTGATGCTTTTCATAATTGGTTTTACCCCTTGATCATTTGTTCAAGAACGTGAATTTCGTGGTTAAGTTCGGCGTTACCCTGGCGTTCCTGGGTAATTTTTCGCACCGCATGCATCACGGTGGCGTGATTGCGACCGCCGAAGTTCGTGCCAATTTCAGGCAGGCTGTGTTGCGTGAGTTCGCGCGCCAAGTACATGGCGATTTGTCGGGGAAGCGCAATCTTGGCCGGACGGCGGTTGGAATGCATTTCCGCGACTTTGATGTTGTAGTAATCGGCCACAACCTTCTGGATGTTTTCGATCGTGATTTGATTGTTATTGACCATCAAGACGTCACGCAAAACGTACTTGACCATATCAATGGAAATCTGCGTTTCTTCCGGCTGGAAGTGTAAGTAGGCGACGACCTGCTGTAAGGCACCTTCGAGTTCACGCACATTGCTCTTTAAGCGTTTGGCGATAAAGGCAGCCACTTCTTCCGGCAAGACCAAATTCATGGCATTGGCTTTGTTAATCAAAATGGCGATACGCATTTCGATTTCCGGCGGCTCAATCGCCACCGACAAGCCCTGCGACATACGCGAAATCAAACGGGGCTCAATGTCTTTTAAGCCACGCGAATACGTATCAGCCGTCATCACCAACTGCTTGTTATGAGGCACTAAGGCTTCAAACGCGCGGTAGAACTGGGCCTGTGACCCCTTGGTGCCCGAAAACGACTGCACGTCGTCAATTAAGAGTAAGTCGAGGCTACGATAGCGCTCGTCAAACATCTGAAGGGCTTTCGGGTTCGTGGCAGAGGCGCGCGCAGCACTCGTGTACTCATGAATAAAGTCCTGAGCCGTCACACAACGCACCTTGGCCTTGGGATGGAAATCCAAATAGCGATGACCAATGGCCTGCATCAAATGGGTCTTCCCTAAGCCCACGCCCCCGTAAATATACAAAGGGTTGTATTGCTGACCGACGGTCTGCGCCACGTGCTCAGCGGCAGCCACGGCCAACTGGTTAGCCGTACCCGTCACATAGTTTTCAAAGGTCAATTCCGGGATCAAGCCCGTTTCTTCACGACGACGCTCTAATTCCGCTTGGGGGAGCCCCGCGGGAGTGTCGGCGTGCGGCGTGTGACTCGGCGTGGACTTGGGCGCTTCCGCCATTTCCTGCAAGAGGTCAACCTGAACGGTACCCCCCACCAACATCGACGCGGTATCGCGGATCATCGGGAGGTACGTCTGCTTAATGGTCTGATACTTCTCAGTCGGGGCGCGTAACGTCAACACCTTGCTGCTGGGGTCCCACTGGACGAATTGCAACGGCTTAAACCAGATGTTGAGAATCGCATCGGTCACTTTAAGGTTGTTTTTAAAATGACTGAGCAGGTCTTGCCAAAAGTTACTCATACTTGAAAATAAAGGGTTCGGACAGGGCAACTACAAGATAGAGGCTGTCCGTAAAAACTGAATCGAAAATATCCTGTTATTTTACCGTGAAATGCCCATTTGTGGGCGCTTTAACCACAATTGCCCAGAATTTATTCACAAGTGCATGTGAATAATTTTTTACTTATTTTTCATAAAGATAATGGTGAATTTCTGGGGTTTGGATAAAGATATACACAAAGTAGAGTGCTCCAAATAGAGAGAAGCCCTATATATAGACCCCGTTGTCAAAACCCATTCACAACTATGGGAGAACCCTAAGGGGAAATCAGCGCGCTAGGTGACGGGTTTTTTTAGAAAAATGCCCGCTCTGGTTTGACAATCCCCGCGTACTTAAGGTGTAATATAGGGCTTTACTTCGATTCGCCCCCTTTTATCAGGGTTTACCCAGGACGATTCGTCACGTTCGCCTCTCTTCGGGTAGCGATCGAATACCGGTTTAGCCGGGCTCCTGACAAAAGAAAAGAAGTTCGGCGGGGAAAGCTTTCCCTATTTTTTCAAGTATTTACCAGTTGTGTTGGATTTCGTGTTCGACATAACGTTGATTTGCCTGTTGAGGAATAATCATGGCCACCAAACGTACCTATCAGCCCTCCAAGGTCAAGCGTGCCCGTACGCACGGCTTCTTGGTTCGCAGCCGCACCAAGGGCGGTCGTCGCGTTATCGCCCGTCGTCGCGCTAAGGGCCGTCACACCCTCGCTCTCTAAGTAGCGCGGTGTGACTCACGGCAATCGAGCCGTGTCAGAGCACGATTCGAAATTCAAGTACCCCCGTTGTCTTCGCCTCATTCGAAGTGAGGACTTCGGGGTTCTTGTGCGTGAGCGAAATGAAAACACCTTTGGTACTGCCATGGGTGTTTTTTCTGTCAGTGCCCGATGGATTCCTGAAGCGACGTCAGGGTTGCGCATTGGGGTAACCGTCGGAAAACGAAACTGTCCGCGTTCGATTGACCGCGCGTTAATCAAACGTATCTTGAAAGAGGCAGCTCGTCATCGCGCTCCGCAATTACAAGCCTTATTGGCCACACATGCGCCCCATGGCTTGGATTTGTCGTTGCGACTGCGCACGCCTTATAAAGCCATTGTCGCGGAGTTAGGCGCCATGCCGGCCATTCGCCAGCGCCTTCGCCGTGATGCCGACGCCTTATTTGATCGACTTGAACGCCAAGTTCGTCGAGGACCGCAACGTAAGGCACAATCGTGATGGAACGCATTCTCAAAGCTTTAATTCGCCTGTACCAGCTGACTTTGAGTCCGTGGGTGGGGCGTGAATGTCGCTTTGTGCCGTCATGCTCAAATTACGCCATGGAAGCAATTGATCGCCACGGCGCACTCAAGGGCTTATACTTGGCAATTCGACGGATTCTTCGCTGCCATCCCCTAGGGGGACGTGGCTGGGATCCGGTTCCGTCCCAATTTCATTGGCGCCATACGTGTTCGGCGTGTCCTCCTGAGAAGGACGATACGCACTCCGAACCCCACCAATCAGAGAAATAACGGCCTTTTTATGGGAAAAGATTTACAACGCACCCTGCTGTGGGTCATTTTTTTCACGTCCTGCTTCCTGCTCTGGGATAACTACCAGATCTATAAGGGCGGTGAATCGTACTTTGGTCAGCCGACCGTAGAACAGAAGGCGGAAACGCCCAATACGGTAACTGGCGCAGCTAACCCGACGACCTCCATCGTTGAAGCAGAAAAGACCGTGCGCGAACCCGTGACGGTTAAGACCGATCGTACGATCGTGACCTTCGACTTGGAAGGCGCCAACATGATTGGCAACACCTTCTTAGAGTATCCCCGTCAGCCCAGCTGGACGGACGTTGGTTTAGCGGGTTTGGTTTTAGGGAACAAGGTTCCGGAAAACTTGGGTGACATGAAGTTACTCACGCTCAACAAGGATCACACCTACGTGGTGGAATCCGGTTTGACGGGCGGTGAGTTCCCGTACCACCGTACGGTCTTCAAGCTCGTGAGCGATAAGCTCGATATGGGCGATGCCGACAAGCTCGACGTGGTCTTTGAAGCCGAACAAAACGGCGTGACCGTGAAGAAGACCTACCAGTTCAAGCGTGATCACTACGGTGTGACCTTGAAGACGGAAGTCATCAACAACACCGACAAGACCATTGAACCCAAGGTTTACTACCAGATCGAACGCGACGACGCGAAGCCTGAAGGCGACAGTACCCTCTACTCCACGTACACGGGTCCCGCTTTCTATAGCGCGGAAGACAAGTTCCAGAAGGTCACCTTCGAAGACATCGCCGATAAGGACGCTGACTTCAAGAAGAACGCCAACAACGGTTGGGTGGCCATGGTTCAGCACCACTTCGTGACGGCTTGGGTGCCGACCGAAGGCAAAGAACGTAAGAACTACGTTGACCAGTTGAGCCGTAACCTCTTTGCCGTGGGCTCCATCGTTCCGATGGCTGCCGTGGCACCGGGCGCGAGCGCTACGACCGAAGCCGTGATGTACTCCGGTCCGCAGCTCCAGTCGCACCTCGAACAGGTCGCTCCGGGTCTTGAACTCGTGGTTGACTATGGTTGGTTGACGTTCTTGGCTAAGCCCATCTACTGGATTCTTTCCCAGATTCACAACCTCGTGGGTAACTGGGGTTGGGCCATCGTCCTCTTGACGATCCTCGTGAAGTTGGCGCTCTATCCGATTTCCGCCGCGGGCTACCGCTCCATGGCGCGTATGAAGGAAGTGACGCCGCGCATGAAGGCCCTCCAGGACAAGTACAAGGATGACAAGCAGCGCTTGAACCAGGCCATGATGGAACTCTACCGCACGGAAAAAATCAATCCGATGGGTGGGTGCTTACCGATCTTCTTACAGATCCCGGTCTTCTTGGCCCTCTACTGGGTGCTTCAGGGTTCCGTGGAATTGCGCGATGCGCCGTTCATCTTCTGGATCCATGACTTGGCTACGCCTGATCCCTGGTTTGTGTTGCCGACCTTGATGGCCGTGACCATGTTCTTGCAGATTCTCTTGAATCCCAAGCCCACGGATCCGGTTCAGGCTCGCATGATGTACATCATGCCGGTCGTCTTCTCGGTGATGTTCTTCGTGTTTGCCTCGGGGCTCGTCCTCTACTGGCTCACCAATAACATCCTCTCGATCGCACAGCAGTGGTGGATCAACAAGACGATTGCCGCTGAGCGTGCGAAGCGCTTAAAGAACTAAGTGGCGACGATCTAGACGACCCTACGAAAATGGGATGCCGCAGGGCATCCCATTTTTTATATCGGTCTCGCGGTTAACGACGTTTAACCAAGAGCACTAAGGGCCAGATCCAGACGCTCACGCACCAAAGCACTAAGCGCTTACCGGTTAAGGCGCCGGGGTTCTTGTAGGTCGCGAAAAAGACCGACAACGCCCCCACGACACTCCAGAGCATCCCCAGCCCATAAATCCAGACACGACTGTCGTAGTCGGACCCGAAGACGACGGCCAAAATGCCCATTAAGGGGATCGATAAAATCACCCCTAAACAGACCCCCAACAACGGGGCATCTAAGGGGGTAGAACGGTTTTTAGGCGTAAGGGACATAAGTGCACAAAGAAGTAAAGCGCGTGCCTTTTAAAAAAGAAAGAGCAGGGTTTGCCCGCTATCGCACGCGCCTCGGTATTAAAATTTTCCCCGATATTATGAAGCGTTCTCGGTCTTGAGAACGATTTTTTCCTCAGGTTTACACAACGATGGTCTCTGATAAAGATCCGATTTTAGCGATGGCAACGGCCGCCGGTAGCGGTGGTATTGGGATTGTTCGCCTCTCGTTTCCGAGCGCCTTAGAGCGTGCGGTCTTTGATGGACTCTTCTCCCCTGACTTTACCCCGGTGCCTCGCCACGCCCACTTAAAGGCGTTTATGGACGCCAAGGGTGTGAAGCTCGATGACTTGATTGTGCTCTTTTTCAAGGGGCCCAACAGTTATACGGGGGAAAGCGTTGTGGAACTTCAGGCGCACGGCGGCCCCGTGTTGATGGGGTTACTGCAAAAGGCCTGCTTAGAAAAGCTCGCGCATTTAGACTTCCGTATGGCGGAACCGGGTGAATTCACGAAGCGCGCGTACTTAAACGGTCGTATGGACTTGGCGCAAGCGGAAGCCGTTGCGGACGTTATTAACGCCATGAGTGAGTCGGCCCTTCAGGCGGCACAGCGATCCCTCTCTGGGGACTTCTCCAAACGCATTCGTGAGTTGGGAGACACCGCTCGAGAATTGCGCGCCTACGTGGAAGCCACGTTAGATTTCCCTGAGGAAGAGGTCGACAACCTCGATCGCGGTCGTATCTTTGATCGCCTGGATGTGATGGAAGCCTCGCTTCTTGAAATCTTCTCCCAGGCCCGTAGTGGCAACGTCCTTCGTGAAGGGGTGACGGCTGCTATTGTCGGGAGCCCGAACGTGGGGAAATCGAGCCTCTTAAACGCCTTAGCGGGCGAAGAAGTGGCCATCGTGACCGACATCGCGGGGACCACCCGCGACAAGATTGAGCATTGGATTACGATTAACGGCGTGCCCTTGCGTGTGGTGGATACCGCCGGGATTCGCGAAACCCAAGACGTCGTTGAACAAAAGGGCATTGAACGCGCCTTGGCGGAAGTCGCCAAGGCTGACGTGATCGTGCACTTGGTGGACGCCACGGGTAAGGTGCAAGATAACCAAGATACGCTCGCGGTGGTGATGAAGCATGCCCGCGCGGGGGTGCCTCGTGTGGATGTGGCCAACAAAATGGACGTCGCCCAAACGGCGCCCGAAGGCTACATTGCTGTGTCGGCGGCCTCCGGCCTCGGGTTGGATGCCTTGCGTGCGGTGTTATTGGAAAAGGTCGGGATGCAAACCACGGCCGACGGGCTCTTTATGGCTCGAGAGCGTCACCTCCAAGCCTTGGCTCGCGCGCTCGAACACATTGAACGCGCGCAAGCCTTTGGTCGAGACGTTCAGATGATTGATTTATTTGCAGAAGAGCTGCGTTTAGCGGCCGATGCCCTCAATGAAATCTTGGGGGAATTCGTCGCCGATGATCTTCTGGGGATGATTTTCAGCCGATTCTGTATCGGTAAATAATTTTTTTGTAAGCCCAAGGCTTTCGATTAGAGAAGGCACTTGGGCCTAACGTTGTATTGGCAGTCATGATTTATCCTGAATCCTTTGAAGTCGTCGTGGTCGGTAGCGGTCACGCTGGCATTGAGGCCGCGATGGCCAGCGCTCGTATGGGGCGTAAAACCTTGTTGATCACCCATAACCTCGATACCGTGGGGCAGCTCTCCTGCAACCCCTCGATCGGTGGGATTGGTAAAGGGCACTTAGTCAAAGAGCTCGATGCCTTAGGGGGCTTGATGGGCCAGATCACCGACGAGAGCGGGATTCAGTTTCGTATTTTGAATAGCTCTAAGGGCCCCGCTGTGCGCGCCACCCGTGCGCAGATTGACCGCCAGCTCTATCGTCGCGCCATGCGCCTTCGCGTAGAAAACCAGCCTAACCTCTGGCTCTTTCAGCAAGCGGTCGACGACTTAGAAGTCGAAAACGGTCAAGTCACGGGGGTCGTCACCCAGACGGGCGTGGTCTTTAAGACCCGCACCGTGGTGCTCTCTGCCGGGACCTTCTTAAACGGGATGGTCCACATTGGGTTGGAGCACTATTCCGCGGGGCGCGTGGGCGATCCTTCCAGCATTGCCTTGGCGGAACGCTTAAAAGAATTGAACGTTCCTCAGGGGCGCTTAAAGACGGGGACGCCAGCGCGAATCGACGGGCGCAGTATTGATTTCTCGAAGTGTGAAGAGCAGTGGGGGGACTTAGATCCCGTGCCCAGCTTCTCCCTTTTGAAGCCTACGGCGGAGCATCCCAAGCAGTTGCCCTGCTGGATCACGCGCACCAATCAAGCCGTGCACGACATCATCATGGCCAACCTGGATCGCTCCCCGATGTATACGGGCGTGATCAATGGGGTGGGGCCGCGCTATTGCCCCTCCATTGAAGACAAGGTGAAGCGCTTTGCTGACAAGGATAGCCATCAGGTCTTCTTAGAGCCTGAAGGTTTAGCGGTCAATGAGTACTACCCCAACGGGATTTCGACGAGTCTTCCCTTTGACGTGCAGATCGCCATGATCCATAAGATGCCGGGCCTGGAGCACGCTCACTTACTGCGTCCTGGCTACGCCATTGAATACGATTACTACGATCCGCGCGGGTTAAAGCCCACGTTGGAAACGAAGGGCATCTCGGGGCTCTTCTTTGCAGGTCAAATCAACGGGACCACGGGTTACGAAGAAGCCGCCGCGCAGGGGCTTTTAGCGGGCGTGAACGCTGCGCGCAAAGCGCGTGACGAAGACGGTTGGGTGCCGCGTCGCGATCAGGCCTATATGGGCGTGATGGTGGACGACTTAACGACGCGTGGGGTCACGGAACCCTATCGTATGTTTACGAGTCGTGCGGAATACCGTTTGTCGTTACGTGAAGACAATGCCGATCGCCGTTTGACGGAAGTGGGTCGCGAATTGGGGCTCATTGATGACGAGCGCTGGGACTACTACTGCCGTAAGCGTGACGCCATTGCTCGCGAGCACGAAGTGTTAAAGAGCACGTGGGTGAACCCGGGGATGCTCAATACCGCCTCGTGTGAAGCCGTGTTGGGGGCCCCTTTGGCGCGTGAATACTCGCTCAAAAACCTCTTGTCGCGCCCGACGGTGACCCTGGACGCCCTCACCCAATTGGAAAAAGCCGATGGGGATAAGGTGCTCTCGCTCTCGCACTTAGAGCGTGATGTCATTGAGCAGTTAGAGATTGACGTTAAGTATGACGGCTACATTTCCCGCCAAGGCTTAGAAATTGAAAAAGCGAAAGCCAACGATACGCTCAATATCCCAGAGGGCTTTAACTACGATGACGTGCCTGGGCTCTCGATTGAAGTGCGCCAGAAGTTAAAGGCGGTGTCCCCCTTAACCGTGGGGCAAGCCTCTCGTATTTCGGGGGTGACTCCGGCTGCGGTGAGCTTACTCTTGGTTTATTTAAAGCGTAAGTACTATTGGAAAAAGGGCGAGAAGGCCACGACGGAGGCAGCGAAATGACTTCAGCAGAAACCACCCTTCGTGAAGGGTTAAAGGCCTTAGCGTTGGATGTGAGCGAAGCGGACATCCAAAAGATGATGACCTATGCGTCGTTACTCATTCGCTGGAATAAAACCTTTAATTTGACGGCCGTGCGCGATATTAATGATGTGGTGACGCACCACTTATTGGATTCCGCCGCCTTGATTCCGCTCTTTCGCCAATTGGCCCCGAACGCCAAGCGCGTCTTAGATGTGGGCAGTGGCGGGGGGCTTCCCTCGATTATTTTGGCGATTTTGTGCCCTGAGGTGACCGTGCACGCCGTGGACGCCGTTCAGAAAAAAACGGTTTTCTTGACGCAGTGCGCGATCGAATTGGGTCTGCCCAATTTCCGAGCTCATCATAAGCGTGTCGAAACCCTTCAAGATCGTTATGATGTAGTGACGTCGCGTGCGTTTGCGAGTCTCAAAAACTTTACCGATTGGTCTCGCAATACGGTCGCGGAAGACGGGCAATGGCTTGCCATGAAGGGGGTCTACCCTGAAGAGGAAATTCAGGCGTTAGATCCCGAACGCGTTCACGTTGAACGTGTGTTGACGATGACGGTGCCCTTTTTAACGGAAGAGCGTCATTTGGTGGTGATGACCAAGCGTTAATCGGTCATCACTTGGGTTGGCTTTGAGGATGGCTCAAAAACATGTTTAGTATCTTTCTTAGTGCATTCGTGTTGGCGTTATCCACACTACTGCCAGTGATTAACCCCTTTAGTGGGGCGATGTTCTTTTGTACGATGACCTCTAACCTCACGGACGAGGATCGTCAGTTCGTTGCGAAACGTATTGCGATCTATTCGTTGGTGATTTTGTTGGTTTGCTTGAGCGTAGGTCACCTGATTCTCAATTTCTTTGGGATTAGCGTGGGGGCTTTACGCATGGCCGGGGGCGCCGTGCTCTTTATGGCCGGGTGGACGGCCTTGAATGCGCCGAGCACCGAAGAGATGAATAAAGAGGGGCCGACGCTTTCTCGCACGAAACTCAAATCCATGGCCTTTTACCCCTTCACCTTGCCCCTGACCACGGGGCCGGGCGGCATCGCGGTGGCGGTGGCCTTAGGGACGAGTTTGCCCTTGGACACTCCGCACATTGCTGGGGTGGTCGCTGCGACCTTGGCGACGGTTGTCACCATCTGGGGGTGCTATCGCTACGCCGATCGCGTGAATCGCGCGGTGGGTGCGGCTGGGGCTGACGCCTTAGCGCGCTTATTGGCCTTTGTGCTCATTTGCTTAGGGGTGTCGATTGCCTGGCAGGGCTTCTCGGAACTCTGGATTAACCTTCAGCATCAGATTTAATTTTTAGACCCACAAGGAAACGGTTTAATGACTCATGTGTTTTGCGTTGCCAATCAAAAAGGCGGCGTGGGTAAAACGACGACCGCTGTTAACTTGGCCGCGAGCTTGGCACTGTTGGGCCAACGCGTCCTCTTAGTGGATTTAGACCCCCAAGGCAATGGCACCATGGGGGCTGGGGTGGATAAGCACACGTTAGAAGCGAGTGTTTACGACGTACTCGTGGGCACGAAGACCATTGAAGACGTCATCCAAAAGACGGAAACCAAGGGCTTGGACGTGCTCCCCGCGAATCGCAATCTCGCGGGCGCGGAAGTGGAGCTCGTTGACTTAGAGCACCGCGATCTTCGCTTAAAGTTAGCCTTAAAGCGCGTGAGCAAAGACTATGACTTCGTCTTCATTGACTGTCCCCCCAGTCTGACGATGCTCACCTTGAATGCGCTCTGTGCAGCCACCGGGGTCATCATCCCCATGCAGTGCGAATACTATGCCTTGGAAGGGTTAAGCGATTTAGTGCGTACCGTGAAGCGCGTTCGCAGTGAAAAGAACCCGTCCTTGAGCCTCATGCTCATTTTGCGCGTCATGTTCGATCCGCGCTTAACGCTCCAGCAGCAGGTAAGCGACCAATTGAAGACCCATTTTGGGGACAACGTCTTTGAAACCGTGATTCCCCGTAACGTGCGCTTGGCCGAGGCCCCCAGCTATGGGATGCCTGGTGTCGTCTATGACCGCAGCAGTAAGGGCGCACAAGCCTACAGTGCCGCAGGCGCAGAATTCTTAGCCCGCATGGGTAAAGGCCGTTAAAGGGAACTCTCCACCATGAAAAAGACCAAATTAAAAGGCTTGGGGCGTGGGCTCGATGCGTTGTTAAGCGATGAAACGCTCACCTTTGATGACGTGCCGGCGTCGGCCTTAAAAGAAGTCCGCTTGTCTGAACTCCACCCTGGGCGCTATCAGCCGCGCCACCAGATGGACGAGGCGGCGCTCTCGGAGCTCGCTGAGTCCATTCGTGAACAAGGCCTCATTAGCCCCATTGTCGTGCGTGAGGATTCCTGGGAAGGGGGCTACGAAATCATCGCCGGGGAACGTCGTTTCCGCGCGTTGATGAAGTTGGGTCATGAAACGGCTACGGTCTTAATTCGCGATTTCGATGACAAGAAAACTTTAGCGGTCGCCTTGATCGAAAACTTGCAGCGTGAAGACTTAAACCCCATCGATGAAGCCATGGGGATTGCCCGCTTAATCGAAGAATTTGGTTACACCCATGAGGCCGCTGCCACCGCCATTGGTCGCTCCCGTACGGCCACCACCAATGCGTTACGTTTATTGGATTTGACGCCTGAGGTGAAAACCATGGTGGTGGAGAACCTCCTCACGATGGGGCACGCCCGTGCGTTGCTGGGCTTAAAAGGCGCTGAGCAGGTTGCTGCCGCCAAAGAAGTCGCCTTAAAAGGCTTATCGGTTCGACAAACGGAAGAGTTAGTGAAGCGATTAGTCAAAGGGGGTACGCAAGGGGTACGTCGAGAAGAGCGCTCACGCGACGCTATCCGTTTAGAGGAAACGCTGTCGGATACCCTGGGGGCAGTGGTGAAACTCTCCGCCAACAAAAAAGGCAAGGGACGCTTAGTCATTGAATTTTCAAGCTTAGACCAGCTCGAAGGGATCGTGGGTCACATCCAAAAATGAGTCAAAAATGACTAAACGACAGTAGGCAAACTGTTCGTAAAATCTTAACGACAATAGGCAAAGTTTATTACGCAATAACCCTAATGAGGTAGTTTTTTTGGTTATCTTGGTTAATTGTGTCAAAAACTTTCAACAAATTAAAATGCTTGTAACCGAAAGGTCAAGCTATCCCTAGAAGTATGTTTGGCATTTCTGGTATCATTCGCGTTCTCATAACGCAGTATGTTCTTGTTTTAATTTTGTGCGCCGGCTCGGCTTTTTTCGTAGGGTCAGACGGGGCATGGACGGCTTTATTCACTGGTTTGGCGTATGCCCTTCCAACATCGCTTTTAGCGATTTTTTTAATGCCGAAAACAAGCATAGTGCGGGATCGACTTGGCTCCTCAGCCATCTTGATCGGTGAGTTTGTAAAGGTGTTGATGATTGTCATCGGTTTGGTGTTGATCGTTAACTACTACGAAAACCTTCGGTGGTCAGTGTTTATCTTGACTTTGATAACGCTGGCTAATAGTTATTTACTCGTTCTGTTCAAGAGAAACTAAGGATCAACTCCATGTCTCACGACGGGTTACTTTCCGCCCCTGATTACATCAAACATCATATGGCCCATCTTCAATCTACGAAGATGGACACGATCGTTGATTTCTCCGTGCTCAACTACGACACCCTCTTCTTCTCTATTTTGATGATGGTGTTGGCGTTGTTCCTCTTGCGTAGTGCGGCCAAAAAGGCAACGTCCGGGGTTCCGGGCAAGTTCCAATGTGCTGTCGAAATGTTGGTGGAAATGGTCCATAACCAGGCCAAAACCATCGTTCATGGCGACATCACGTTTGTTGCGCCGCTCGCGTTGACGGTGTTCTGCTGGATTGTGTTGATGAATGCCATCGACTTGGTTCCGGTGGACCTCTTCCCTGTGATTGCTCATATGGGTGGTGTGGAATATCTGCGTCCGCTTCCGACGGCTGACCTTAACGGCGCCCTCGGTATGTCGCTTGGTGTTCTCATCCTGCTCTTCTACTACAGCCTCAAGATCAAGGGCCTTGGTGGTTTCGTGCACGAATTGTTCACGGCCCCCTTCGGCAACCATCCGGCTGTGTGGGTCTTCAACTTCTTGTTGAATGTCATTGAGTACATTGCTAAGTTCGTCTCCCTCGGCATGCGACTTTTCGGGAACATGTACGCCGGTGAACTTATCTTTTTCTTGCTTGCGCTTCTCGGTGGGTTCATGCTCGAACTCGGTCCTGTTGGAGCTGTAGGCGCAGGCATCGGTCAGGTCTTAGCTGGCTTGGCTTGGTGGCTTTTCCACGTGCTGATTATTCTGCTTCAGGGCTTTATTTTCATGATGTTGACGCTTGTCTACATCGGTCAAGCTCATAGCAGTCACTAACCAGCCAATTTTTCTTCCTCTACTCCCTTTATATCCATTAGGAGTTTTTTAAAAATGACCAACGTCGCTTACGTCGCTCTTGCTTGTGGCTTCATTATCGCTTTCGGCGCTCTCGGTGCCTGTATCGGTATCGGCATCATGGGTTCCAAGTACCTTGAATCCGCTGCTCGCCAGCCCGAATTGATGGAACCGCTCCAGACGAAGATGTTCCTTCTTGCTGGTCTTATCGACGCTGCCTTCCTTATCGGTGTCGGTATCGCCATGATGTTCGCTTTTGCCAACCCGTTCGCCTAATTCGGCTAGTTGAAGAAATTAGAACGTCTTTTCTTTCAATGACGATGCCGATGGCGTTGTACGGACAGATGTCTGGTATGACCGCCGTCGGCCTAACGGGGTTCAACAATGAACATTAATGCCTCTCTGTTTATTCAGATGCTCGTGTTCTTCATCGGTGCTCTTATTACGATGAAGTACATCTGGCCGCCTTTGATCCGTGCGATCGAAGAGCGCCAAAAGAAGATCTCTGACGGTCTTATCGCTGCAACCCGCGGTGAGAAGGCTTTAGCAGTGGCTAACGAACAGGGCAAGGCTATCGAAGCCGATGCTCGTTCGCGTGCTTCTACGATTGTGGCTGACGGCGAAAAGCGTGCTCAGACCATCGTGGAAGAAGCTAAAGCTCAAGCCCAAGTCGAAGCTGATCGCATTCTTGAAACCGCTCGTCAGGAAGCTGCTCAGGAAGTCCAGCGTGCTCGTGAAGCCCTCCGTAAGGATGTGGCCGAATTAGCCGTTGCTGGTGCTGAACAGATTCTGGCTCGCGAAGTTGATAAGTCTGTTCACGCTCAAATGCTTGAACAACTGAAGGCGAAGCTCTAACTATGGCTGAACTTTCGACGATTGCGCGCCCCTACGCTCACGGCCTCTTTGAGGCATTGACTGACCGTAAGGCCGGCGCTGAAGACGTGGCGAAGGCTCTCGAGTGCCTTGATGCTGTGGCATCTGTCGCTTGCGATCCTCAAGTCGCCACACTGGTCGGCGATCCTAAGCTGACGGATGATCAACTCTTTGATCTGATCGCGGAAACGTGCGGTGAACTCTCTTCGCCTGAGGTTTCGAAGCTCTTGCGCGTGATCATCGAAAATGATCGTCTTGAAGCTGTATCGGAAATCGCCACGCAGTTTCGTGAATTGAAGAATGCGTCTGAAGGCGTCGCTGACGCCTACGTCGAGACGGCTTTCGAGCTCTCTGATGCAGAACTCGAAGACTTGATGGTTAAACTCGCGCAGAAGTTCCCGGGCATGAAACTCAGCCCGGTGGTCACGATTAACAAAGACTTGATCGGTGGTTTAACCGTTCGCGTCGGTGACCAACTTTTGGACGCGTCCATTCGCACTCGTCTCGCCCAGATGAAGACGACGCTCACCGCTTAAAAATTCGGAGCAGTAAGATGCAACTCAATCCCAGTGAAATCAGCGAACTGCTGAAGAAGCGTATCGAAGGCCTCGGCGTTTCCGCTGATCTTCGCACTCAAGGTACTGTCGTGTCCGTGACCGACGGTATCTGCCGTGTTCACGGTCTTTCTGACGTGATGCAGGGCGAAATGTTGGAATTCCCCAACAACACCTATGGTTTGGCGCTCAACCTTGAACGCGACTCCGTTGGTGCCGTTATTCTCGGCGACTACACGCACATTTCTGAAGGCGACCTCGTTAAGACGACCGGCCGCATTCTCTCCGTGCCGGTTGGCCGTGAATTGATCGGTCGTGTGGTCAATGCTCTCGGTCAGCCGATCGATGGCAAGGGCCCGATCGAAGCCAAAGAATTCGACGTCGTCGAAAAGGTTGCCCCGGGCGTGATCGATCGTCAGTCCGTGAGCCAGCCGGTTCAGACGGGTATTAAGGCTATCGACTCCATGGTTCCGGTTGGCCGTGGTCAGCGTGAGTTGATCATTGGTGACCGCCAGACGGGTAAGACCGCTGTCGCTATCGACACGATCATTAACCAGAAGGGCAAGGACCTCATCTGCGTTTACGTGGCTATCGGTCAGAAGGCCTCCACGATCGCTAACGTGGTTCGTAAGCTCGAAGAAAATGGCGCCATGGACTACACCATCGTTGTGGCCGCTACGGCTTCCGAGTCTGCTGCTATGCAGTACCTCGCCCCGTACGCTGGTGCCACGATGGGTGAATTCTTCCGCGACCGCGGTGAAGACTCCTTGATCGTTTATGACGACTTGACCAAGCAGGCTTGGGCTTATCGTCAGATCTCCTTGTTGCTCCGCCGTCCGCCGGGCCGTGAAGCCTATCCTGGTGACGTTTTCTACCTCCACAGCCGCTTGCTCGAACGCGCCGCTCGTGTGAACCCCGACTATGTCGAACGTTTCACGAAGGGTGAAGTTAAGGGCCGTACCGGTTCCATGACCGCTTTGCCGATCATTGAAACCCAGGCTGGTGACGTGACCGCCTTCGTGCCGACGAACGTGATTTCTATTACCGACGGCCAGATCTTCTTGGAAACCGACTTGTTCAACGCCGGTATCCGTCCTGCTATCAACCCGGGGATCTCCGTGTCCCGCGTGGGTGGTGCAGCCCAGACGAAGGTCATCAAGAAGTTGGGCGGCGGTGTCCGTCTCGCTTTGGCCCAGTACCGTGAACTCGCTGCCTTCGCTCAGTTCGCTTCCGACCTTGACGAAGTGACCCGTAAGCAGCTCGATCGCGGTCGTGTCGTGACCGAACTCATGAAGCAGCCCCAGTACCAGCCGTTGCAGGTTTGGGAACAAGCGCTTGTGCTCTACGCAGTCAACATGGGCGCCTATGACGGCGTGACCGTGGCTGACGCCTTGCGTGTTGAACGCGGCATGCGTGAGTACCTCAAGATGCACCACGCCGACTTGATCGATTCGATCGAGACGAAGAAGGAACTCGTCAAGGAAGACGAAGCTACTTTGAAGTCCGCCATCGAGTCCTTCTTGAAGACCGGTGCTTACTAAGCAATAACGAATCCAAGAGGATCCAAAACCTATGCCTAGTACTAAGGAAATTCGCGGGAAGATCAAGAGCGTACAAAATACGTCCAAGATCACCAAGGCGATGGAAATGGTGGCGGCCTCGAAGATGCGTAAGGCTCAGGACCGGATGTTTGCAGTGCGTCCTTATGGCGAGAAAATTCGCGCCATTTGTGCTCACTTGGCGAAAGCCAATTCCGAATACAAGCATCCGTTCCTGACGCAGCAGGACAACGCCAAGACGGTCGGCCTCATTATGGTCACGACCGACAAGGGGTTGGCCGGCCCGTTGAATACCAACATCCAACGCCTCGTTCTTCAGAACATCAAGGAGTGGGATGCCCAAGGCCTCAAGGTTGAAGCCACGGCGATTGGTAACAAGGGCTTCGGCTTCCTGCAGCGCTTGAACGTTCCTGTGGTCAGCCGAGCTGTACAGATCGGCGACCGCCCCCAGCTTGAAAAGCTCTTGGGTGCTATTAACGCCCAGATCGACGCTTACCTCGCTGGCAAAGTGGATCGTGTGTATTTGGCCTATTCGCGCTTCGTTAATGCCATGAAGCAAGAACCTGTTGTTGAACAGATTCTCCCGCTCTCTGCTGATGCCCTCGGTGGCTCCGAAGAGCAATCCGCTGAGAAGTCCCACTCCTGGGATTACCTCTATGAACCGGATGCTCACACGGTCATCGAAGAAGTGCTTAAGCGCTATGTCGAAGGTTTGATTTATCAGGCCGTCGCAGAGAACATGGCTTCCGAACAGAGCGCCCGTATGGTCGCTATGAAGGCTGCTTCGGACAACGCCAAGAAGCTCATTAATGAGCTGCAGCTTGTCTATAACAAGACTCGTCAGGCCGGCATTACTAAGGAAATCACCGAAATCGTCGGTGGTGCCGCTGCAGTGTCTTAATAAAGTATCGATTACTAAGGAAAACCCATGAGTATCGGACAAATCGTTCAGGTTATCGGCGCTGTGGTGGACATCGAGTTCCCCCGTGACGCTATGCCTAAGGTATACGACGCTCTCGTTCTCGAAAAGAGCGAAAGCAACACTCTGGCCGAAGAAGGCCTGACCTTTGAAGTGCAACAGCAGTTAGGTGACGGCGTCGTCCGTACCATTGCGATGGGCTCCTCTGAAGGTCTTCAGCGTGGCATGAAGGTTCAGGCTACGGGTCGCGGTATTGCCGTGCCTGTTGGTCCGAAGACCCTCGGCCGCATTATGGACGTCTTGGGCCGTCCGATCGACGACGCTGGTGAAATCGGCGCCGAAGAAAAGCGTGAAATTCACCGCGAAGCTCCCAAGTTTGACGAACTCTCCCCGTCCGTCGACCTCTTAGAAACCGGCATTAAGGTTATTGACTTGATCTGCCCGTTCGCTAAGGGTGGTAAGGTCGGCTTGTTCGGTGGTGCCGGTGTGGGCAAGACCGTGAACATGATGGAGCTCATCAACAACATTGCTAAGCAGTACGGTGGTTACTCCGTGTTTGCTGGCGTGGGCGAACGTACCCGTGAAGGTAACGACTTCTACCACGAAATGGATGACTCCAACGTGCTCGACAAGGTCGCCATGGTGTTCGGTCAGATGAACGAACCCCCGGGCAACCGTCTTCGCGTGGCCTTGACGGGCTTGACGATGGCTGAAGCTTTCCGTGACGAAGGCCGTGACATCCTCTTGTTCGTTGACAACATCTACCGTTACACCTTGGCTGGTACGGAAGTGTCCGCACTTCTCGGCCGTATGCCGTCTGCCGTGGGCTATCAGCCGACGTTGGCAGAAGAAATGGGTAAGCTTCAGGAACGTATTGCTTCCACGAAGACCGGTTCCATTACGTCTATCCAGGCCGTTTACGTGCCGGCTGACGACTTGACTGACCCGTCGCCTGCGACGACCTTCGGTCACTTGGACGCTACGGTTGTGTTGAGCCGTGATATTGCCGCTCTCGGTATTTATCCGGCTGTTGACCCGCTCGACTCCACGAGCCGTCAGGTCGACCCGAACATCATCGGTGAAGAACACTACACGGTGGCTCGCCGCGTTCAGGAAACGCTCCAGCGCTACAAGGAATTGCGTGACATCATCGCTATTCTCGGTATGGACGAACTCGCCCCCGAAGATAAGATGACGGTTATGCGTGCCCGTAAGATCCAGAACTACTTGAGCCAGCCGTTCCACGTGGCAGAAGTGTTTACCGGCGCCCCCGGTAAGTACGTCTCCTTGAAGGACACGATTCGCGGCTTCAAGATGATCGTTGACGGCGAATGTGACGAATTGCCCGAACAGGCGTTCTACATGGTCGGTCCGATCGAAGAAGCCTTCGAAAAGGCCAAGAAACTCAAGTAAGCTTGTCCCTCTGAGGGCTTCTCGAAGCCCTCAGAAACAGCTGCCTGACTACTACGGAGCAGAATCAAATGGCAACTATCAAAGTTTCCGTCGTTAGCGCCGAAGAGAAGATCTTCGAAGGTGACGCTGAACTCGTGTCGCTGCCCGGTGTGTCTGGCGAATTGGGGATCTTGCGCGGGCATGAACCCTTGATTACCTTGATCCGTCCGGGTACTGTTCGCATCCACAAGGCCAAAGACGAAATCGATGAGATCTTCGTTGCTGGCGGCGTGCTTGAAGTTCAGCCCACGGTCGTGACGGTCTTGGCTGATACGGCAATTCGTACCAAGGACTTGGACGAAGCGCGTACGGTCGAAGCCCTCGAAGCGGCTAAGAGCCAGCGTGAACAGGTCAAGGGTGACCTCGAGATCGCTAAGGTTGAAGCCGAAATCTCGGCTTTGTCCGCTCAGCTTGCCTTGATCAAGAAAATTCGTCAGCATCGTTAATACGACGCCTGAACAGAAGAAGGACGGTATCTCTCAGCAATGAGGGGTGCCGTCTTTTTTTGCGTCTGGCCTCAAGGAAGGCGTTCGCCTCGGGGTCAAAGGCCGTGATGGTGTCGGTTCTTAAAAAAAAGCGTACTATTAAAAGATACGTTTTAGAAAAACCCCTTCAACCTGGAGTGATGTAATGGGTACCGTAAAAATTCTGGTTTCGACTGATGGCTCGGCACAAAGCGAAAAGGCCATTGACGCGGCCGTTGAGCTCTCGATGAAATTAGGAGCGGAATTGGTGGGTATGACCGCCATGGCGGGCGCTAAGCCCGAAGGGGAAACCCCCTTGGCTGACCCCGTCGTTCGAGATCGCTTAAGCGTCATTGAACGCAAGTGTAAAGAGAGCAATGTCCCCTGCGAATTAACCGTGGCCTATGCCGAATCCATCTCCAAGGGGATTTTGGATTGCGCCCGTCAGCACGACGTTGCCTTTATCGTGATGGGTAGCCGTGGGCTCAGTAGCCTCGGGTCTTTATTCTTGGGTAGCGAAACCCAAAAGGTCCTTCACGAAGCGGATCGTCCTGTTTTAGTGGTGCGTTAAGCCTCAATTAGGGAAACTGGGCGACAATGAGGGCCAATAAGTCGTCTTTGCTGAGGTTCTCAATCCGTAAGCGCTTTTCTCGACCGGTTTCCCCACTCAAAATCGTGATATCACGTTTGGCGAGTCCCAGGTCTTTGGCTAACGCTTTGATGAGGGCTTGATTGGCTTTACCGTCTACGGGGGGTGAAGCCACGGCAATTTTGAGGCGCTCTCCATGAGTGCCGACGATTTTTGTGCGTTTGGCTCCGGGTTGTGCGTGCACACTCAGAGTGAGTGCGCCGGTTTTGTCCTGCCCCAACCAGGGGGCGGTCTCAATCGTAGACATGCGTTAACAAACGTCCTTATCCAGTTTTATTCAAAGGAAAGCTCCCATGAAACCCCAAAACGACACTTTCTTACGTGCCCTGAAACGCGAAAAAACGGACTTCACGCCGGTTTGGTTAATGCGTCAAGCAGGGCGTTATTTAGAAGAGTATCGCGCGACGCGTGAGCGTGCGGGCAGTTTCATGGGCTTGGCTCAAAATCCGGACTACGCCACCGAAGTGACCTTGCAGCCCATTGACCGCTATGGGTTGGATGCGGCGATTTTGTTTTCTGATATTTTAACGATCCCCGATGCCATGGACTTGGGGCTGAGCTTTGTGCCGGGCGAAGGCCCTCAATTTGCCAAGCCCGTGCAAAGCGAAGAGGCCGTCAACGCCCTCTTTGTGCCTGATCCCTCGGAAAAGCTTCGCTACGTGACGGACGCCGTCACCAGCATTCGTAAGGCTTTGAATGGCCGTGTGCCCTTGATTGGTTTCTCGGGCTCGCCCTTTACGCTCGCCTGCTACATGATTGAGGGGCGTGGGTCGCGTGACTTCCGTACAGTGAAGACTATGATGTACCGTCGCCCGGATTTGTTTGAGCGCGTCTTGGACATCAATGCTGAAGCCGTTGCTCAGTACTTAAACGCTCAGATTGAAGCCGGTGCCCAAGCGGTGCAGATTTTTGATACCTGGGGCGGGATGCTCGCCGATGGCGACTTCCAGCGCTGGAGTTTGGCTTACACCAAGAAGGTCTTAGATCGCTTAAAGAAGACGCACGACGGGGAAGCGATCCCGTCGATCGTCTTCACCAAGGGCGGTGGCGAGTGGCTTTCTGAAATCGCCGCCACGGGGTGCGATGCTGTGGGCTTAGACTGGTCCACCAACATCACGCGAGCTCGCCAGGTGGTGGGCGACAAGGTGGCGCTCCAAGGCAATTTAGATCCCTTCGTTCTCTTTGGGACGGAAGAGGTGATTCGCCGTGAAGTGCGCCGCGTATTGGATGGCTATGGGGCGGTCGGAAACGGGGGTCACATCTTTAATTTAGGTCACGGGATCAACCAATTCACCCCGGTGGAAAACGTTCAGATCCTGGTCGACGAAGTGCATCAGTACTCGCGTCACCTCCACGACTAAAAGAAGTCCACAGACTTATACACAGGGGGCGATTCGTTTTTTGCCCCCACCCCCATCAAGCATTCGGATACGTGTTCGAATGCTTGATTTCATCAGGAACCCGCGCCCAAGTTAGGATTTCGGCGGTAACTGATTATGGCGGTTGAAAATTTTTTGAGTTTTCAACTGATGTTTCCCCTGATTGCGTCAGAAGTAATTCACAAGTTTATTCACAGGTTGGGAACCTTTTTAAGGAGCACTTAGGGCATGAAAACCCCTTCACAGGTTGCACAGGTATTAGTGGACGTTCCCGGGCTTCCCGCCTTGGACTATGCGGTGCCTGAGGACATGGATGTCGCCATTGGTGACCGCGTCTCGGTAACCGTGGTCACCCGTGCGATGGTGGGCATCGTTGTGGGGTTGAGTGACACCAGTGACGTGCCCTTAAACAAACTCAAAAAACTGCGCTCAGTCTTTCGAGATATGCCGCCCTTGGGGGCAGACTGGCTCGCGCTCACGCGCTTTGCAGCGACCTACTACATCCGTCGCTGGGGTGAGGTGGCCCTGAGCGCCTTGCCCACCTTTATGAAGCGTAATCCCACGCCCACGCAGGCCAAACGCTTTGTGGCGTTGCGAGAGCTCCCCAAAGCTAAGCCCCTTCCCTATGAAGCGCCGCCAACGTTGAACGACGAGCAAGCCCAGGCGCTTGCGCGCATTACTCAAGCCCAAGGGTTTGAGCCTTTTCTCCTTTTTGGTGTGACGGGCTCGGGGAAGACCGAGGTGTACTTGCACGCGATTGAATCGGTGTTAGAAAAAGACCCCGACGCGCAGGTGCTGCTCTTGGTCCCTGAAATCAATCTCACGCCCCAGTTAGAAAACCGAGTGCGCGCCCGTTTTCCTAATGAAACCGTGGTGAGTATGCATTCGGAACTTGCTGACGGGGCACGTGCCAAAGCGTGGCTCGCGGTGCATGAGGGACGCGCTCGCGTCTTGATTGGCACGCGCTTAGCGGTTTTTGCGAGCGTCAAGAAGCTGGGGCTCGTGATTGTGGACGAAGAGCATGATCCGAGCTTTAAAGCGGGGGACGGCTCACGTTTTTCGGCTCGTGACTTGGCCGTGTGGCGCGCCAAGCATGCCCAAGTGCCCGTGATTTTGGGGTCCGCGACGCCCAGTCTCGAAACCTGGGCGCAGCAAAAGGAAGGACGCTACACGTGCTTGACCCTAGGCGGGCGCGCCGTGGCGAAAGCCACGTTACCCTCGTTGGAACTCGTGCCCCCGCCTGGCCCCTACGACGAAGCCATTTTGACCCCTTACGTGGTGGAACAGATGGAAGCGGTGCTCTCGCAAGGTCGCCAGGTCCTGGTCTTTTTAAATCGCCGTGGGTATGCCTCCAGCGTCTCCTGCCCCGCCTGCGAGTGGGTGAGCACCTGTGAACACTGCTCCACCTTTACGGTCTTTCATAAGGCCGAAGGCCGTTTGATTTGCCACCACTGTGGCACGTCCAAGCGTTTGCCGCCTGCGTGCCCGAGTTGCGGCAACGTGGACATCTTGCCACGCGGTCACGGCACCGAGCGCTTAGAAGAAACCTTAGCCACGCTTTTTCCTGGGAAAACGGTGCTTCGTATTGACCGCGACCGTATCCAAGGGAAGCGCCAAGCCGATGCCGCCTTTAAAAAGGTCCATCAGGGCGAGGTGGACATCCTCGTGGGCACCCAAATGATTGCCAAGGGGCATGACTTCAAGCACGTGGGGCTCGTGGTGATTCTGAACGCCGATGCGCAGTTGATGAGTCCCGATTTGCGTGCGCGTGAGCACCTCTTTGCCACCCTCGTTCAGGTGGCGGGCCGCGCGGGGCGCCACGGGGAAAAGGGGCGAGTTTTAGTGCAGACCCGCTACCCCGAAGACGGTTTTTTCCGTGCCTTGGAGCGCCAAGACTACCCCGCTTTTGCGGATCCGCTCTTAGCGGAACGGCACGATAACTATGCGGTGCCCTATGTGCACCAGGCGCTCTTAACGTGTCGTGCTAAGGGCCTGCAAGATGCGCTCTTTTTCTTGAAAAACGCTCAGCGTGAAGGCTTTGCGTTGATGGGCGATACGGTGCGCGTCTACGACCCCGTGCCCATGAGTATTTTGAAACTTCACGACGAAGAGCGTGCTCAGCTCTTGGTGGAGGCCGACTCCCGCGTGGACTTAAATCGCTTTTTGTGGGCCTGGACACAGACTTTTCCTCGGTGTGGGGACCAGGCCTATAGCCTCGAAGTCGATCCAGCCTCGGTTTAAGCAGAGGGCTCAACGGGGGTTAACCGCGCGAGACGACTAATCTCCCGTATAATTAAGGGTCTCTCCGCGTGGTGAAGTGGATATCACGTAGCCCTCCGAAGGCTGAGTCACAGGTTCGATTCCTGTCGCGGGGACCAACAAGAGACCACACTCTGAAACGTCCCCCTTTTTACTGGCGTTTGAGAGTAGGACCCGGCTTACACGACTGAGCTAGACACATCAAAATGCATTCTGACGAACAGAAGGTTCAGGCGCATGGCGCCCAAGAAACCGAATCCCAGCAAAAGATCGACTTGGGATACGACACGGTAGCTGAAAACGACAAGGTTAACCGCGTTCGTTCGATTTTTAATCGCGTCGCTAAAAAGTACGATGTGCTCAATGACTTATTGAGTCTGGGTATGCATCGCCTTTGGAAGCGCTACACCATCCGCCAAATGGGATTAACCTCGGGCATGAAAGTGCTCGACATCGCAAGTGGCACCTGCGATTTACCGATCCGTATGTCGCGTCTCACGGAAAGTGAGAACGTGACGGCCACGGACATCAACGCCGAGATGCTCACCGTTGGGGAGCGTCGTCTTCGAGAACGCCATTTAAAGTGCCGCGTGGTGATTAGTGACGCCGAGGCCCTGCCCTTTGCGGACAACACCTTTGACGCGGTGACGGTGTCCTTTGGGATTCGCAACATGACCCACAAGGACCGCGCGCTTCGCGAAATGTATCGCGTCCTGCGCCCGGGCGGTCGACTCTACGTCTTGGAATTCTCCCAGTGCCAAGCCTGGGTGCGTCCCTTCTACGACTACTACTCCTTCAAGTTCATGCCCTGGATTGCAGGCGTGATCGCCAATGATTCGGGCTCGTACCGCTACTTGGCGGAGTCCATTCGTATGCATCCCAATCAACCCACCTTTGCGAAGTTGATGAAGGATGAGCACTTCGAAGACGTGAAGTGGAAAGACTTAACGTTTGGGATCTGTGCCTTACACCTGGGCACGAAAGCGAAGTAATTCGTTACAGATGAATGGGGGGATTCCCCCGCACGTCAACGGTGAGCGTGTACGATAGAACCCTCTAACGTTCAAGCTTTATTGACGAATTCGAATTTTATTTTTACGTGTCTCAGGAGAGAAACGCACGATGAAGAAGTTTTTAACGGTGGCCATGGTTTGCGTGGCGTTGGCTTCGGTTAGCTTGACCGCTGACGCTGCGAAGCGTTTTGGGGGCGGTTCGAGCTTTGGCCGTTCCGCGCCGACCTTTACGCAAAAGGCCCCGGTGAGTTCTACGAGTGCTTATAAGCAGGCCCCGAGCCAGAATGCGACGAGCTCGTCGCGCGCTCAGCAGCCGGGTCGCACGGCTCCTGCCCAGAAGCCCTCGATGTTAAAGAGCGTTTTGGGTGGCTTGGCCGCCGCGTTAGGGATTTCGGCCCTTTTGAGCCTCTTAGGGATTAATGGCGCTGGCATGGTGAGCTTCATCATGGGGCTCTTGCTCGCCGGCTTACTCTTTGTCGCCTTCCGCGCCTTTATGAGCTCGCGCCAACCGCAGCGTGCTCGTCCTACGGCCTCGGCCTACGAAGTGCCCCGTCAGGCGCCCGTTGAGCCCCAGGCGCAAGCCTATCAAGCCCAGGAACCGGTGGCCCAGACCGCCAGCAAGGGCTCTGTCATGGATGAATTCTACGGGTCGGGTGCTTCGCAAGCGTCGGGCGCCGTGGACATCACCCCTGAGGACTTCGATAAGGCGGGCTTCTTAAAGGTGGCCGCTGACAACTACCGCAAGCTTCAGATGGCTTGGGCCACGGGTAACGTCTTAGAGATTTCGGACTTTGTCAGCAATGACATGTTCGTGGCGATCACCCATCAGTTGCGCGAACGAGGCCATGAGGCTTATAACGTTACGGTGGATTCGTTAACGAACGAATTGCTGGGGATTGCTCAGGAAGACAATACCTACGTTGCGGTCGTGAAATTTAAGGCGGACATCACCATTAACGGTGAAAAAGAACACGCCGATGAGCTCTGGCTCTTGGAAAAACCGGTAGACGGTAACAAGGGTTGGATTCTCTCGGGGATTCGCCAAAATGACGCTGCAACGAACTAATCTGCGCGTTTAAAAAAACCAATCAGAATGAGGGGAGTTCGTAACGCGGATTCCCCTTTTTTTGATTTAAATGAAACAACGGACGATTCCGAAAGAAAAAACCGTTTTTTTAGAGTGAGGGGGTACCGTGAGGAGGCGTTTACCCCTACAATTCGCGCGAATAAACCGAGTTTTCCGTTCAACGTCGTTTTATAAGGAACAAGTGAGATGACGCTGATTGGTTTTGTATTGCTTTACGTGCTCATCACGATCGCCATTGGGGTGTTCGCGGCGACGCGTGTTAGCGATACGAATGATTTTGCGCTGGCAGGGCGTAGCCTCCCTCTGCCCATGGTCATTACGGCCACGTTTGCGACCTGGTTTGGGTCGGAGACGATTTTAGGATTGCCTGGCCGCTTCATTGAAGGCGGTATTGCTGGCGTCATCGAAGAACCGTTTGGTTCCGGGATGGCGCTCGTTTTGGTGGGTCTCTTTTTTGCGCAAAAGCTCTACAAACTCGACATCCTGACCTTGGGTGACTACTACCGTCGTCGTTACGGGGTAGTGATCGAAGTGTTGTGCACCCTCTTTATCGTGCTCTCCTACTTAGGCTGGGTAGGCGCCCAGGTGGCCGCCTTAGGCTTAGTGATCAACCTCATTACCGATGGCTTGGTAAGTGTTTCCTGGGGCATGGTCATTGGGACGAGCATCGTCTTGGCCTACACCGTCTACGGTGGGATGTGGTCCGTGGCAGTGACGGACTTTGTGCAGATGATCATCATCGTCTGCGGTCTCTTAGGGATTCTCTTTTTTGCCTCGCACTTAGCGGGGGGCTTTGGCGAAATCATTGGGTACGCGCGCGAGCGTGACCTCTTTCATGCACTTCCCGAACCCACGCCCTCTGGGTGGCTCTTTTGGATTAGTGCCGCCATCACCATGATGTTTGGCTCCATCCCCCAGCAGGACGTTTTCCAGCGCGTCATGAGTGCGAAAAACGTGCAAACCGCGGTGGCGGGTCCCATTTTGGGCGGTTGCCTCTACATTCTTTTTGCGTTTGTCCCGATGATGATCGTCATCGCGGCCATCCTCGTGATGCCCGATTCGGCGACCACCATGTTGGCGGACGACCCGCAACGCCTCTTGCCCACCCTGGTGAAGGAATACATGCCCATGTGGTTGCGTGTGGTCTTCTTTGGGGCCGTGTTGTCGGCAGTGATGTCGACGGCGTCGGCCACGATGTTGGCCCCGTCCACCACCTTTGTGAGCAACATCTTGTCGCACATCATCAAGCTCGATGACCACAACATGCTTCGCGCCATGCGCTGGACCGTGTTCTTCTTTGCGATCATGGTGTTGAGCTACTCCTTGTATTTTGAAGGCACGGCCATTTACGACATGGTGGCCATGGCCTATCAGTTCCCCGTCATTGGCGCCTTCTGGCCCTTGGTTTGTGGGCTCTACTGGCGTCGCACCACCCGTTTAGGGGTCTTTAGCTCCATGGGGCTGGGGGCGTTGACGTGGGCGATTCTGACCGTTACCCCGTTAGGGGACGTGTTCCCCAACGTGCTCGGCGGCTTCTTGATGGCAGGCGTCGGTATGGTGGTGGGCTCGCTTTTACCTGTGCGCGCCAACCGCGAATATCGCCGTTGGTGGGCGCTTCAGACGGTGGGCGACAAGAAGGTGAAATCGCCGTTAACGTTGCCCGGTGCTCAAGAGTGTCAGGAACCCGTGACGCAACCGAGCCCAGCTTGTTAAAATTTGCCTAGCATGAGACAGGGCGGTGCGTTCTCGGATGCATCGCTTTGTTGATTTTGGAACCGCTTTTTTTGGGACAAGTCCCCTCTTATGAACGTAGTCATTCTTGCTGCCGGCCTGGGTAAACGCATGCGCTCGGTCCTCCCTAAAGTCCTTCAACCCTTAGCGGGGCGTCCCATGATTGAGCATGTGCTCTCGTGCGTGGACACCTTAGCGGGGTCGCGCGCCATTGTCGTGGTGGGGCATGGGGCCGAGGTCGTCAAAGACGCCTTATCCGAGCGCTCGGTCCACTTCGCGCTTCAGAGTCCGCAGTTGGGCACCGGGCACGCCTTAAAGTGTGCGCTCGACGCCTTAGACCGCGCTCACGCCCGTACGGCGGTGTGCTTAGGGGATGTGCCCTTGTTGAAGCCCGCGACGCTTCAGGCGTTAGCCACCACGGGCGAAGATGACGAATTGGTCCTCGTTACCGTGAATTTGCCCAATCCCAAGGGTTACGGCCGCATTGTGCGTAACGATGGCGGGGACGTTGTCGCGATCGTGGAAGAAAAGGACGCCACGGACGAAGAAAAAGCGATTACGGAAGTTAACACCGGCATTATGCGTTTCCCGACCGCTCGCTTAGAGGGGTGGTTGTCGGAACTCAAGAACACCAATGCGCAAGGGGAGTACTACCTCACCGATGTGATTGCGTTAGCGGTTCGCGATGGCGTGCGCATTACGACCGTGCAGCCGGCGTCCCTCTACGAAGTGGAAGGCGTGAATTCGAAGACCCAGTTGGCGGCCCTTGAGCGCGTGTTCCAGCTCGAAGAAGCCCA